>NZ_JAABLS010000038.1:0-223801 GCF_009915195.1 Proteus sp. G2674 | reverse complement strand
TAACATGTCTAAATCGGCAAAAGGTACGACAGAACGGCCTGGACGGAACGTAAAAGCTAAATCGGGTTTAAACCGCGCAATACTGGAGCAGGGCTGGTATGAAATGCGCCGTCAGCTTGAGTACAAGCAGCTCTGGCGAGGTGGTCAGGTACTGGCAATACCACCCGCCTACACCAGTCAGAAGTGCGCTTGCTGTGGTCATACAGCAAAGGAAAACCGCCAGTCACAAAGTCAATTCGAGTGCCTTGAATGTGGATATACAGCGAATGCTGATATCAACGGGGCACGTAACATTTTAGCGGCAGGACATGCCGTGCTTGCCTGTGGAGGGAGGGTGCAGTCAGACCGCCCGTCGAAGCAGGAACCCGCCGAGGTGATTCAGACATCAGTCTGAACGCAGTAGGGATCCACGTCCTGTAGGGCGTGGAGGATGTCAAAATGCTAGCTGAGGCAACACACACAAACCTCTCTTTAGTTGATGAAATTAATCAAAGACTTTGTGAATTTAGAGATGAGCATAATATGTCAACAGGACTTGTTATTGCTCAAGGTAAGAAGCTCTATTTAGTGAGATATAATCGTAGTTTTAAACATGTCGATATTGATTTTCTGCCAAATACACCCGTTCCACATAAATTGAGTGCGGCAGGCGCGACTTATGCAGTCTTTAGTCATTTAGAAATTGATGCTGATTTATCAATACAGCAAAAAAACAGTATACATCAACAAGGTTTTGCTATTCGCCAACAACCCGCTGAAGGTATTCCTGGGGCTCAATCTATTGCATGTCCTGTATTTAATAGGAAAGGTGAAATGGTCGCAGCCGCATTGACCATGGGATTTATTAAACCTGAAAACCAAATAGAATTAGGTAATGCATTAAAAGCAAAAATTCGCCATGTATTATCTTAATATTGCGAATATTTTTATCAAATACGTTTACTGGAAAAGTAAACGTATTTGAAAATAGCAAAAATTAAGTAAATAGTCCTTTAGCTAATATATCGCTTGCTTGTGTGACACCGGGTAATACGAAGTAATAACCCCCACCAAAAGGTTTTATATAGCGCTCTAACGGTTCGCCATTTAAACGCTTTTGCGTATCAATAAAGCCTTTTTTAAGGTTATTCTGAAATGAGACAAAGACAAGCCCCATATCTAATTGCCCTGATGGCGTTAGCCCTAATGAGTAGCTATAACTGCGGCGACGCAGTTTAGCACTATAACGTTCGGGGGTTCTGGGCTCAGCTCGTCTCATATGGGAATCAAAGAGTATCCTGTCGCCATGAGGATCTTGTGCAAATTCAGGTGAGTCCATTTCTTGCTTCATTCCTATCGGCGCGCCTGTTGCACGATGACGACCAAAGTTATTCTCCTGATCTTCAAGAGGTGTTCTATCCCAAAATTCCAAGGCAAAACGAATAAGTCTCACCGCTTGATAGCTACCACCTAAACACCATTGCGGTTCATTTTGTTTATCGGTGATCCACACTAAATCATCCATTAAATGAGTGTCAGTGGCAGGGGCATTACCTGTGCCATCTTTAAAACCAAATAAATTAATTGGCGTTTGTTGATTATCAATATCACGAGCAGGTAGAAAACCATCTATTTTCCATCGTGCATGCACTTGTCCAGAAAGATATTTTAAAATATCTCTTAATGCATAAATGATACTTTCTTGACTATTGGCACAAAGCTGAAGTAACAGATCACCGCCACACCATTTAGGATCTAAGCGATCGTTGGGAAAGGGTTTCATTGCTTCAAGGCGTTTGGGTTTATGAGCTTGAAAACCAAACCGATTATCAAAAAAACTATCCCCTAACGCCACTGTGATGGTTAATTCATCAGGATATAATTGGCTACCTAAAATACCGGATCCTGCGGGGGGAAGGTGAGGATTATGACTTTCTTTAAGTTCACGAGATTGTGTTAAAAAAGCAATCCGCTGTGTTAAGGTTCGGAAAATTTTTTCTACTTCTTCAGGGGTTGTTACTGTTAAATCAAGTGCAATAAATGAAGCATGCTTTTGTTCTGGCGTGATAACCCCAGCTTGATGTTTTCCTAAGTAATTAATAGCACGTTGATAACGAAGTGTTGGTGAACACTTGTTTTTTTCGATGGCATTTGCGCCCATACTGGCAAGCAGTAAACTACCGCCTAACCATTTTAACGTTGTACGTTTATGGTGGTTAACGGGGATTGTGAGGAGTGATTTAAATAGAGTTTTATTTTTCACCATATGCTTCTTTATAGTAATAATAGACATCAATATTGAGCACGTTACGTAATTGTGCAACTTGCTCCGCTAATTGTGTTATTTGTGCAAAGAGCACTGCTTTCTCACTATCAGAAAGCGTATCTAAAGGCTGAAATAGTTCTTCATCTCGCTGATATTTTAAAAATAGTTTGCTAATAGTGTCATACTGTTTGCGTAGTGATTGATATTCCTGAAGTGGAATATGGTTAGATAGCGACTCAATAATTAAGCGTGATCCGTATAAATTGGCATACCCATCACCCAGATCACTTTTTGCATATTGATTTTCAATGCCGGCTAATTTGTCGGTTAAAATCAGCTCTAAACTATCACCTGCAGATTGCACTAATTTAGCAATGGGAATATCTTCAATCGCTAAGCGTTTTTTTAGATCACTAATGCCTCTTAACAGTGCCTTGGCTGACTCGGCTGACGATTGCATATCCTCTAATTTAAATAGTTGATATTCAACCAAATGAAATCCACTAAAACGGGGCGAGTTTTCTCTTTCAAGAAAGAAATCAGCCCGATTATTTAATAGGCGTTCAGTAGCGCCAAACAATGCAATAATCGGTCGGATCACCTCATAGTGATAATGCGCTTGTTGATAGGCGAGTTGGGCATCAGTCAGTTGATTTTTTTCACTGTTAACAATGACATTTTTTAATGCAGTTTCAACGAAGGTTAACTGATCAACAGCTTTCTGCCGGTAGTTAAGAATATTGGTTGTAAATTTTTCAGGAGTGGGAATATCCCCTTTAGCAACAACAATATTTTCACTATCTTGAGTAATGCCTTGAATGATTTTTTTTGCAGAAACAGAAAAAGAGCATAGCGATATCAACAGCAAGATGACAATATGGTCACCTTTCAATAGGGCACTATTTGGCATGACGATCCCCTTGTTTAAATAACAGTGCGACCACCAACCAAAACACAATAAAAGTAACAACACTTAAACCAATGGGTTGCGAGCGATAAGCAAAGAATGAAACTAAGAAATTACCAAAAATGCTTGAATCATCCAGAATATGGCTAAGATCCCATAGTGGATAAATCAAAAAGTCAGGTAATTCAATATCCATTTCAATAAGTAGATTAGCTATCTCTTCTACTGCTTTTAATAGCAAGGAAACGGCGAGGAAAAGCAGTAAAAATCCGGTAATAACAAAGAATTTACGCCAAGAAATCATTTTTGATGTTAGCAAAAATAACCATAGAGTTAGTCCCGCTATCAATAGGCCAATGAATACTTCAATCAAGAAAGGCAACGCGGTTTGTGCTGTGAGAGCCATAATATGGCTTGATAGGAAAACAACCACTTCGCTGCCTTCTCTCGCAATGGCAATGGCGATGATCAGTAAAATCCCCCAGACACTTTGTTGTTGCGTTTTTTGTGTCAATTCGTTTTCGATATTGGCTTTTAGTGATTTACCTTGTTTGTTCATCCAATAGACCATCTGAACAATTAATAGGCAGGCAATGATTTCCATCATAACCATAAACAGAGATTGCCAGATATCTTCTAAGGAGCTAAATACCCCATAAATGCTAAGAGCTAAAAGAATAGAGAGTAGTATTCCTACTATTACTCCCCCCCAGAGATATTTCATACCTTGTTTAGGGGTAGGAGAGCGTTTTATCCATGCATAAATGATCCCTACCACCAGCAGAGCTTCAAAACTTTCTCGCCAAACAACAAATAGAACTTGTCCCATATTTATTCAGCCTTTTCAGTCGCAACGATTTCACCTTGAGGGTGAGACAGATGAAAATCATCAAAGAAGGTGTAACGTCCAGGTTTTAGAGGCGCAATCACAACGACAGAACTTGCCCCAGGCGCTAATACTTTTTCTTTACGTAATTGAGTGCTTTCAAATTCAACGGGGCTACTACCGGTATTGCGAATTTTGATCCGTATAGGAGTTTTAGCAGGAACATTTAAAACTCGAGGGATCAGTTCCCCCTCTTTCATTTCTAATTCAACGGTGTATTTTTCTGCGGCTAAAGTAGAGCTTGCTATCATTAATAGCAGTAATAGCGTGTATTGATAGAGATGTTTAATCATTGAAATTTCACTTAACAAAACAGAGGAGATAGCCCTATACATAGGGCTATCAATAATTAAGCTAATTAGTAACTGCCTTTACGACCAGTACCGCTATAGTTAAAATCCCATGACACTTCAAAAGGCTCGAACCAAGGGGCTACCCCCGTCTCTTTGTCGATATGACGACCAAAAACGACATCTTTATTGTAAGAAGGCGGGTAAATTTTATAGGTAACGTTATATTGGCCGTTGCCATCTAATTTTAGGTTTTCACCATAATGAGGACCATCACTGGCGACCATGGCCATAAAAGTTCCCTGCTGTTTTTTCTCCGGTGCATCTAATTTAGTCACGGTATATTCAACAGTGAGATAAGGGATCCAATCACCTTCAGCAAAACCATTCGGATTATCTTCAACAGCATGAATATCTGCTTCTAAATGGATATCAGCTTTATCAGCAGGTAGGTGCTTCATTGCATGATGGCCTTCCTCTGTGTCCATCGTGATAGGTTGTAGATAGACACCTTGAATTTCCATGCCATTTTTAATGATTGGTTGACCTACGGGATACTCAAGAGCGAAGACAGAAGTGGGAATTAATGATAACAACGTGAGAGCACGCACATAACGAGAGTTCATGTTTAATCCTTATATATTGAATGATAATTGTTATTATTCTTATTAAGATTAACATGATTTATAGCAAAAATAGAAGAAACTTATGTAAGAAAAATATCGTTTAATTTGAAGAGGGAAAGGATAAAAATAAGATTAACTAACTCTTTTTTAAAAGAAAAAATTTTGTTATTAAGAAATGATAGATAAATATACTCAATAGGTTTGCTTTTTAATACTAAGTAAAATCATAGTGTTAAAGAGAATAGATGGAAATCTTATTAACTATCTGACAAAGATAAGCAATCACTGATTTCCATATTAGATCATTAAATTTGACTCTGTGCGCTCCAAAATAGCTTAGATTGGGTGACAGCGCTGGAAGAAGCGATAGGATCTTCATTTAACGGTGAAGGAAGAAAAGCGGTTGGTGTAACATTTAATTCTTTAGCAATAAGGAAGAGCATATCAACATCAATTTTACATAGCCCATTCTCATAGCGTGAAAATTGCTGTTGGCTAACGCCGACTCTTTCAGCCACTGCTTTAGCGGATAAGCGCAAGTGTTGGCGCTGTTGGCGAATTTTATGTCCAATAATTTGAGAAATAGGATAAACTTTTGACATTGGTGACCTCTTTCCTCCTATCAACTACTGATAATATTTCATTAAATATCAATGTTTTTTAAGCTGAATTTTAACGAGCTCAAGCTCTCCTACTTGAATGAGTCAAATTCATACTTTTTGTTATCGGTTAGTTGAGTAAATTATTTATAGTCACAAAATTATTATTGATAATTAATTTTTTATCCTATGTTAAAAAAAATTACTTTGGCAGAATGAAAAACGGCATTTTTTTGATAGAGAGTGCTATATATTGTATAAACACAATTTTTCTACTTATATAGACTCGCATTTATGATTAAGAAGGAGTAAATAAGAAAGGAGAATAACAAATGATAAACACCTCTTTGACTGATTACACTCAAAAATAGGCGTTATATATTATTTATAACAGACTATTTTTGAGTTTTTTTGTCAGGTCAAATCCGCAATCAGCTTTATGTCATCGAATCAACCCGATTATTTTTACTTTATCTAAATTGATAAATTTACATTCACATCAGATAGACGATAGCGTTAAGATGGTTACTTATAATACATGGTGATTATAAGTATTACAGAGTCATTACCTAATTATCGTCAAGGTCGAGATTATGAATGTAAAAGAGATCATTCGTCATGAACCATTTGGAACATTACTCGGTTATGCACCAGGTGGTGTTGCGATTTACTCTTCAGATTACAGCAGTATAGATAAAGAAGATTATGCCGCCAATGATTCATTCCGTAGTTATATTGGTAATGAGTATATGGGGCATAAGTGGCAATGTGTTGAATTTGCACGCCGTTTTCTCTATTTACATTACGGGGTTGTTTTTACTGATGTGGGTATGGCCTATGAGATCTTCTCATTACGTTTCTTACGGAGAACGATTGATGACGATATTTTACCCTTGCAAGCTTTTGCAAATGGCAGCAAACAGCCACCGACGGTAGGAGCGTTGCTTATTTGGCAAGAAGGGGGAGAGTTTAAAGTCACCGGTCATGTGGCGGTTATTACCGAAGTATTAGAAGATAAAATCCGTATTGCAGAACAAAATGTGATCCACACTAGGTTACCGCGAGGTCAACAATGGACACGAGAGTTACCACTTAAAGTGAGTGATAATGGCTATTTTATCGAAGATACCTTTGATAATACTACCTTGCTAGGTTGGATGATCCAAACAGAACCTAATGCCTACAGTTTACCTCAACCTAAAGTTGCCCCTGAATTGTTAGCTATTCATGAGGCTAAATTAGCCAACAAGGGGCAATTTGCTGGAAAATGGCTAGATGAAAGCGATCCGTTAGAAAAAGCCTATGTGCTAGCACAGCACGGTCATACGATTAATCAAGACAGCTATGAATATTTCACTATTTCAGAAAGTGCTGAGCATGAACTTATACGTGCTAGTAATGAAATGCATTTGATGTATTTGCATGCAACGGAAAAAGTGCTGAAAGACGATAATTTACTGCGTTTATTTGCTATCCCTGAAGTGTTATGGCCCCGTATCCGCCTATCATGGCAAAATAGACGTCATCAAATGATCACTGGACGGTTAGATTTTTGTATGGATGAGCGCGGTATCAAGGTGTATGAATATAACGCTGATTCTGCATCTTGCCATACTGAAGCCGGATTAATTATTGAAAAATGGGCCAAACAGGGCGGCATTAAAGCAGGTTATAACCCGGGTGAACGTCTATTAGATGCGTTATCTGATGCATGGAAACACAGTGATGCGAAGCCATTTGTACATATTCTTCAAGATGATGATAATGAAGAAGATTATCATGCTCGATTTATGCAACAAGCACTGACTAAAGCCGGTTATAGCAGCAAAATTCTGCGTGGATTAAAAGAGCTGCATTGGAATAGTCGTGGTCAGTTAATTGATGGTGATAAACGTATTGTTGAATGTGTGTGGAAAACATGGGCTTGGGAAACCGCGTTAGATCAATTAAGAGAAGAGAGTGAACAACAGTCACTTATTCCTATTCGTATTGGTGATCCGGCGGGAGAAGTTCGTTTAGTTGATGTTCTTTTACGCCCTGAAATCACGGTTTTTGAACCTCTTTGGACACTTATTCCAAGTAATAAAGCGATATTACCTATTTTGTGGCAACTTTTCCCAGATAATCCTTATCTACTTGATACTGAGTTCACTTTAACCCCACGTTTGTCGCAGAGTGGTTATGCGGTTAAACCTATTGCTGGGCGCTGTGGTAGTAATATTGGTTTAGTTGATCACCAAGAAAATGTATTAGGTGAAACCAGTGGTCAATTTGAACATCAAGAAAATATTTATCAAGAATTATGGTGTTTACCAAAAGTGTCTAACCGATATATTCAGGTTTGTACCTTTACGGTAGATGGACATTATGGTGGTTGTTGCTTACGCTCTGATCCGACATTAGTGATAAAAAAAGACAGTGATATTGAGCCATTAATTGTCCTTGAAGATAAACACTTTTTAGCGGATTAATTTCATCACCATCATTTTAATGAGTAAGAGATCGGTTTAGATTAAATCGATCTCTTTGTTATTTTATCAGATCACATCCCTTGTAAGATCTGTTTTTTCAGCCATTGAATAAAAAGCTGTACTTTAGCGTTACTCTTTTCATCGCGGGTAACCAGATAATAGCGTTGTGCACAAAAAAACTCACAATTATCAAAAGGGACTATTAATTCATTATTTGCGAGTTGTTTTTGAATTAAGCGTTTACGCCCCATTGCGACACCGGAATGATTAACGGCAGCAATAACAGCTAAATCAGAGCGATCAAAACAAATATTACTTTTATTTGGAAATAATCCTAATCCCATATATTCACTCCAAGCGCGCCATTCATCAAAATCGGAGTTATTACTCCAAGCTTGTCTATCATGTAACAAAGTACAATTAGCAAGGTGATGGATATTACCTACTAATTCATGGCGAGCAGCATATTCAGGGCTACAAACAGGAATAATTGATTCTGAGATTAAATCTTCACAATAGAGATTTTTCAGGTGTTTATCATCGAAATAGATAGCGAGATCGATACCATAACCACGAAAATTAATATCGTCATTACCAGTAAGTAAGTTTAATTCAATAGAAGGATAGCGTTGAGTAAAATCAGAAATACGAGGTACAAGCCAACATTGCGCAATAGAAGGGCGAGAATACACCGTTAATACGCCAGATATTTCTTGATTATAGATATCTAAAATTTCTTGATTAATATCTTCAAGTGTTTTTTTCAATGCCCAATAAATACGTTCACCTTCTTCGGTTAATTCAATACGCCGATGAAAGCGATTAAATAGCTTTATCCCTAACTCTTTTTCTAGTGTATTAATACGATGGCTGATCGCGCTAGGCGTCAAGGACAATTCCTCTGCGGCTAAAGCGAATGATAAATGCCGTCCCGTTGCTTCAAAAGTGTGAAGTCGTGCTAATTGATAACTGGATAAGCGCTTATTTCTCAAGATCACGTTAGAAGATCCAAACATTTTTTATTCTCATTTAATTATTATTAGTAACGTAAGGTAATAATCAAGTTAATGTTAAGGTGAAAGATAGCCAAGATGAAATCTAAATGATAAATATTTGTGCATCTGATCACCTATTTGGCTTAATTGAATTCATCTTAGTATCTATTTTCATCATTTGTAAGTGTCGAATGATTAATATTCAATATGTTTAACAATAAATAAAAATTAGGGATTGATCTATGGAACCGACACTATGGGTACTAGGTACTCTGATTATAAGTATCTTGCTCATTGTTTTTACTATAATAAAACTTAAGTTTCATCCATTTTTAGCACTACTACTTGCCAGTTTTTTTGTCGGTATGGCAATGAAAATGAACCCATTAGAAATGGTCAGTGCAATTGAAAATGGGATTGGGGGAACGCTGGGATTTTTAGCTGCCATTATTGGTTTGGGTACTATTCTCGGTAAAATGATGGAAATATCGGGGGCGGCGGAGCGCATCGGTATCACCTTACAAAAATGCCGTTGGTTATCACCGGATGTTATTATGGTATTGGTGGGACTGATTTGTGGTATTACCCTGTTTGTTGAAGTAGGGGTAGTGCTACTTATTCCATTAGCATTCTCTATTGCTAAAAAAACAAACACCTCATTATTAAAACTCGCCATCCCTTTATGTACTGCATTAATGGCCGTGCATTGTATTGTTCCTCCACACCCTGCAGCGCTTTTTGTCACTAATGAGTTAGGGGCCGATATGGGAACGGTGATCGTTGCCGGTCTTGCTGTTGGATTATTAGCCTCATTAGTGGGCGGGCCTCTTTTCTTAAAAGTATTGGGTGAGCGCTTACCTTTTAAAACCGTACCAGAAGCATTTTCTGATATGGAAATTCGTCAAGAAAAAGATTTACCTTCACTTGGGGCGACATTATTTACGGTTTTATTACCTATTGTTCTGATGCTGATTAAGACCGCCGCAGAGCTTAATATGGAAAAAGGCACTTCGGTTTATATTGCATTACAATTTATTGGTAACCCGATTACGGCAATGTTTATTGCTGCTTTTGTTGCTTACTATATTTTAGGTATTCGCCGTAATATGGGCATGAGTACCCTATTGAAAAAAACAAAAGATAGTTTTAGCTCTATTGCCAATATTTTGTTAATTATTGGTGCAGGGGGCGCATTTAACGGCATTTTAAAAGGGAGTGGTTTAAGCGATTCATTGGCGGTGATCCTCTCTAATTTGGATATGCATCCTATTTTATTAGCTTGGCTAGTAGCGATTATTCTGCATGCAGCAGTAGGATCAGCAACGGTTGCTATGATGGGGGCGACCGCTATCGTTGCACCATTAATGCCAATGTATCCAGATATTAGCCCTGAAATTATTACATTGGCAATTGGCTCTGGGGCTATTGGCTGTACGATTGTCACAGACTCCCTATTTTGGTTAGTAAAACAGTATTGTAATGCCACATTAAGCGAAACTTTCCGTTTTTATAGTATCGCGACCTTTATTGCTTCATTTGTGGCATTAGGGGGCACTTTTATGCTTTCTTTTGTCATATAAAAGAGAATGACGATGACCACGATAGATATAAATAAATTAAAAAATGATTATCCACTAGTACGTGATTTAGTGGATTTAAAAGAGGTGGTTTGGTTTAACCCCAATGTTACCTCAACTGACCAGGGACTTCCTTATGTAGGTTTAACGCAAAATGATGTGATGGATGCACAGGCAAGATTACAACGTTTTGCACCTTATTTAATGAAAGCCTTTCCAGAAACCGCATCAACTGAGGGGATCATCGAATCAGCCGTTGTGGATATCCCTCAAATGAAAGAGGCACTAGAAAAGCGCTATAACACCCTTATTGAGGGACAATTGCGTTTGAAAAAGGATAGCCACTTACCTATTTCTGGTTCAATTAAAGCGCGCGGGGGGATTTATGAAGTACTCACTCACGCTGAAAAATTAGCCATAGAGGCAGGGCTTCTGACCACAGAGGATAATTATGAAAAATTATTTTCTGATGAATTCCGCAAATTTTTTAGCCAATACAGTATTGCCGTCGGCTCCACGGGTAACTTAGGAATGTCGATTGGCATTATGAGTGCAAAACTGGGCTTTAGCGTTAGTGTTCATATGTCTGCGGATGCTCGTCAATGGAAAAAAGACAAGCTACGCGCTCATGGTGTTAATGTTGTGGAATATGAGCAAGATTACAGTATTGCGGTTGAACAAGGACGTAAAGAGGCAGAAAAAAATCCTCGTTGTTTCTTTATTGATGATGAAAATTCAAAAACATTATTCTTGGGTTATGCCGTCGCTGGATTACGTTTAAAACATCAATTTGAAACGCTTAATATTCCGGTCGATAGTGAACATCCTCTGTTTGTCTATCTGCCATGTGGTGTAGGTGGAGGGCCTGGTGGTGTCGCTTTTGGGTTAAAACTAGCATTTGGTGATGCAGTACATTGTCTATTTGCTGAGCCAACCCATTCTCCTTGTATGTTACTTGGGGTCTATACCCAGTTACATGATGGTATTTCTGTTCAAGAAGTGGGTATCGACAATATTACTGCTGCTGATGGTTTGGCGGTAGGTAGAGCCTCTGGCTTTGTTGGACGGGCAATGGAGCGTTTGATTGATGGTTATTACACCATTGATGATCAAGAGTTATATAACTTATTGAGCTTGTTAAACAAAGAAGAAGGGATCCAGTTAGAGCCTTCCGCTTTAGCAGGAATGACAGGGGCTATTCATGTTTCTCAAGCTAAAGACTATCTACAAGGTTTATCACTTGATAGTCAAAAAATGCACAATGCGACGCATTTAGTATGGGCGACGGGGGGCGGTATGGTGCCAACTGATGAAATGCAAAAATATCTTGCGCAAGGGGAATAGCAACCATATAACAATAAAACAAATAATAACCTTATAAAACAAAGGATAAGATTATAAGCTTATCTGTAATATCACTTCTGTATTTACACCAGGATGTCACATCAGGGGAAGATGCTGTAGTTTATAACGATAAAAAAAGAGGCACCCATTGGGTGCCTCACTCACTAAAATAAAAGCCATTATTCCAAGATAAACATCCCATAAGGATGGATTTGTAGATAATAGCTATCACCTTCATTAGGTTGAAGTTGGGTTGCATTCACTTGTAATAACAATGTTTGATTTTGCCATGCAACAGTCACCTCATATTGTGGTCCCATATAGGCGACATGGATTATTGTACATTGCTGACAAGCTTCACCTTGTTGAGATAAGGTAATAGCTTCAGGTCTGACACCCACTCTAATTTCGGTTTTGTTGCTGTTAAAATTCTCGGGGCGAGGTAAGCGATAATTAAAAATATCAACATAATCAGCCCCTAAAGTAGCAGGGAAGAGATTGGCATCTCCCATAAAACTTGCCATAAACTCAGAGGCCGGTTGGCGATATAAAGTTTGTGGTGAACCTAATTGCATTATTTTGCCTTTATTCATCACTAACACCATATCGGAAACGGCAAAAGCTTCACTTTGGTCATGGGTAACATACAGGGAGGTGATATTAAACTGTTGTTGTAATTCACGAATTTTCTCCCTCATGCTACGGCGCAAGTTAGCATCCAGATTACTTAATGGCTCATCAAATAACAGCACTTTGGGTTTTAAGATCAAAGCACGAGCTAATGCCACTCGTTGTTGCTGACCGCCTGAAATCTGATCGACAAAACGATCTTCAAATCCTGCTAAATCTACCAACGCTAGAGCTTCTGCAACTCGCTGTTTGATCTCTGCCTTTGGGCGACCTAACATTTTTAAGCCATAACCAATGTTGTCACCTAAAGACATATGAGGGAACAGGGCGTAAGACTGAAACACCATACAAATATCACGTTGTTGGATTGAGCGATCAGTAACATCTTCACCATCAATAAAAATTTTACCTTCTGTTGGTTTTTCTAATCCAGCCACTAAGCGTAGTACTGTCGTTTTACCGCAACCTGATGGCCCCAATAACGAAACCATTTTTCCTTGAGGAATAGATAAACTGAGCGTGTCAATTACCGTGTTTGTACCAAAACGCTTAACAATATTTTTCAGTTCAACGAAATGTGATTGTGTCATGATTTATACTCCGTATTACTGTGCATTTTTGGCTTTAGAGCGTGAAACACGGGCTTCGCCAATCAAATAGTCAAATAAGAAAATAATAGCCAACATCACGATGATTAAAATCGAGCCATAGGCAATTGCGACGCCGTATTCACCATCTTCAACACGATTTAAAATATAAGCGGTAGCAACGCGAGTTTCAGGGGTGACTAAGAATACAATCGCACTGACGGTGGTTATCGCGCGGACAAAACTATAAATTAAAGCGGATAAAATCGCAGGGCGTAATAAAGGCAATAGCACATACAAAATAGTTCGCATTGAATTTGCTCTTAAACTTAATGACGCCTCATCCAACGATTTATCGATTTGCCCCAATCCTGCAATACCCGCTCGTATTCCCACCGGTACGTTACGCATGGTCATTGAGATAATCACAATGGCTGCCGTTCCTGTTAAGTAAAACGGCGAATCATTAAATGCCAAGATATAAGAGACACCCGCAACAGTACCGGGAACGGCAAAACAGAGCATGGTCGTAAATTCGATACTCTTTTTACCTTTAAAATCTTGGCGCACGACAATATAGGCGATCAAAAGCCCTAAAATAGCGGTAATAGGTGCTGCGATACCTGCATAAAGTAAGGTATCAAGTAATGATGGCCATGCGCCGTCGCTCATCCCTTGACCAAATAATTTAATAAAGTTATCAAAGGTTAAGGTGTAATCCACTCCCCAGTTAACCGTAAAGCTACCGTAGAAAATACTGCCATAGAGTAAGATATTAAAGATAACCCAAATACCCAGCACACTAGTGACAAAGGTTACTAAGGAGGTGGGTAATGGTTGAACATCACCACGATAGGATTTACCTGACACCGTGACATATGAGCGTTTGCCAATCCACATATATTGAATGCAGAACACTAATAATGAGAATACCAACAGTGAAGCACCTAACGTACTTGCTGCTTGGTAATCAAGTTGAGAGCCGGTGATATAGAAATAAATTTGAGTGGCAATTACGTCAAAGTTACCACCTAGCACCAATGGGTTACTAAAATCAGCCAGTGATTGCACTATAACGATCAAAAAGGCATTGGCTAATGCTGGTTTTAGTAATGGCATAAAAACATGAAAGAATGTTTGGTAGCGATTAGCTCTAAGGGTATAAGAAGCCTCTTCTAATGACGGATGGATTGTTTTAATTGCACCATCTAAGATCATAAAAGACATAGGGGTAAAGGCAAGTACTTGTGCAAGCCAAATTCCCGTAAAGCCATATAACCAGTTGGTATTTTCTAAACCTGCATAAGTTGCCAAAAATTCAGTGATATAACCTGAACGTCCCATCATCAAGGTCACACCTAAACCCACAACAAAAGGGGGTGTGACAATAGGTAAAATAGAAAATACTCGACCAATAATCGCTGATCTTACTGCAATACGTGATGTATAAATGGCGAGGATCAAACCAAAAAAAGTACAGCCAATACCAACTGCGATAGACAGTAAGATTGAATTGATCATCACCTGAACAATATGGGCTTGGCTGAGAATGGCAATAAATTCAAAGGGGGCAAAATTGCCAGCACTATCTTGAAACATCGGAATAAAGATAGCGACACTTGGAAAGATAATAAAAACACCGATTAAGGCGACAACTGTGATTAATGAGCCAATCACAAAGCTATCACCCCCTAACCACTCTAAGCGTGTTAAAGCATGCTTGGCTATCATTCCTAATGAAATAAATAGCACGATAACCGAATAACCCAGACCACGACCTTCCATCGTTGCGGTAACAATAGTGATAAAGGCGCAGAAAAAGGCAAAACTTGCATCAAAATAGTGGCGAATACGATTTTCTCGCCCTACAGGATGTAAAGGACGAATTAATAGTATGCTGGGAAGTAAAAACCAGAGCAGACTGATATTTAAGTTACTCCAGCCATAAGAGGTAAGTAATTCATCTGCGGTAGAATCAAATAGACCATAATCAAGGCTCCATGAAGGCATTAATATAAATGCCATCCATGCAATCAGGATCCATAAAAATATGGGATCCCACCTCTTTTTTTCAGACAAAGTGAGTGTGTGAGACATAAATCCCCCGACAGTAAAGCTCATTATTATTATGTAAAAAAAAAGAGCGAGAGCATCTCTCGCCCTATTGATAGGCTATTTACCCATTTTTACTTCGGTAACCCATTTATTTATCAGCTCTTTACGAACATCACTATCGCCATATTTATCCATGTCGTAGTTAATCAGTTTTAAGTCTGATAATTTCAAAGCCATCGGGGAAGACTCAGCCGTGGTATTGGTGAGAATTTGGTAAGATTTACCCTCTTTCCAACTAATTTCTTGTGCTTCTTTAGAGAGTGTCCAGTCTACAAATAACTTAGCGTTATCCATATTACGGGCATTTTTGATGATACTGACACCGCCAATTTCGTAACCTGTGCCCTCACAAGGTGAGATAAGCTCTAGTGGTGCTCCGTTTTCAACTTCGAGTGAATAGTCGTGTAAGAAGCCGATACCAATCGCGGCCTCACCACGGGCGGCGTTACGCGCTGGTGCAATACCTGATTTAGTATATTGAGAGATATTGGTATTTAGTTTTTTCAGATAATCAAAGGCTTGCTCTGTTCCCCACAATTGATCGAAAGTTGCTAATGCAGTGTATGCAGTGCCCGAACTTTGTGGATCAGCGATTTGAATTTCACCTTTGTATTCAGGTTTGACTAAATCTTTCCAACAGGTCGGAATAGGTAGACCTTTCTCTTTTAAACGATCTTTATTGACACCAAAACCTAGAATACCGACATAAACCGCAGAAGAGTAGTTTCCTTTGCGTTTAGCCGGATCACGAAATTGTGGCATGATCTGATCAAGATTGGGGGATACATAAGGCTCTAGCAGATCCATTTCACCCGCTTGTGAGTGAGGATCCATTGTTCCGCCATACCAAACATCAGCTTGTGGATTGCGTTTTTCTGCTTCTATTTTCGCTAATGTACTGCCGGAGCCATTACGAACAAAAGTGGTTTTAACATCATACTTTTCAGCAAAAGCTTTAGTTTCAGCTTCACACATCGCATTTGTAGCACTGCAATAAACCACTAAGCGACCCGCGGCACTGGTGGATAAACTTACCGTAGAAAGAGCTAAGCCGGCGGCAACAAGTGTAGAGAGAGTTTTCAGTTTCATGTTCAGAACCTTTTAAATGTGTCGTCATCGGAAAATGAAAGTGGGCCAACTAAATGCTCACGTTTACTGACATCAGCGATCAGTAATGGCATTAGTAGTAGTCCCATTAAGGCCGCAGCACTGGTTAATAATACAAACATCCCAGTCCAACCATAATGCGCCATGACCTGACTTAATGGCCAACCTGCTATTGCAGCCCCTAAATAGGCATACAATCCCAAGTAGCCTGTTACCGTACCTGCTGCGTTTTTATGACAATATTCTGTGGCAGCAAGTCCGATTAACATCTGTGGTCCAAACACAAAAAAACCGATACTGAAAAAACAGGCTGCAAGCAATGCATAATGATGAATTGGCATTAGCCAAAGTGCTGTTACTGCGATAAAAAGCCCGAGTGAAAACAGCAATATCATTGGTGCTCGTTGGCCACGGAATAATAAATCCGAGCCCCAGCCTGAACATAACGCGCCTAACAATCCACCCATCTCAAAAAGAGAAAGAATGGCATTAGCACTTAACAAGTTAGCGCCATGGGTTTCTGATAACCAAATATTTCCCCAATCATTTATCGCCATACGGATGAGATAAATTAAAATATAAGAAAAACCTAGTAACCAGATCATTCGGTTAAATAAGATGCTTTCTTTCAAAATGGTTAACATAGGGGTCGGAGGCGATACTTGCTCTTGACGTAATTCAAAAATGTCGCGCCGCCATACACCTACTGTGGGTAACCCTTCTTCTGCTGGTGTTCCTTTTAGTTGCATACAAAGCCATAATCCCATAACAATGCCTATTAGGCCGGGAATAACTAAGGCTATTTGCCAACTAAAATGGGTTGCCAACCAAGCGGTTAAAAGGGGAATACTCATCCCGCCAAGATTGATGGAGATATTCCATAATCCCCACCAGAAACCGCGTTCATTACGTGAATACCAATGGGTGAGTAACCTTGCACAAGGGGGCCAACCCCATCCTTGAAAGAAACCATTAAGTGCCCAGACTAAAAGCAAGGCAGGAAAGGATAAACAGTAGGCAAAAATAATATTCATCACCCCTGTCATTACCAGACCTGCGCCCATAAACCAACGGTAGCCGTATTGGTCATGGAAAATACCAGAGAGAAATTTTGATAGACCATAAGTGAGATAAAACAGGCTGGCTATCCAGCCAATATCACCTTTATCTAGATGCAGTTCCGTTTGCATAACGGGCATCACAAAATTGACGCTTTTACGAGTCAGGTAAAACGTGGCATAGCCAATGATCATCGACAACATTAAATTTTTACGCCAAAAATCATAGGTCTTATTTATTGATGCCGAATTTTTACCTAACATAACATCCTCTCTGATATTGCCAATGTAAGAAAAATGCAGTTAAAAAGAATGAGAGAAGGTTGTAGATGACTAAGACTAATTCCTAGTTTTCACGCTTTTCTATTGAATTTGTGGGTAAGTTAACAATTATTTTAGTACCAAGCTGACTAATTACTTCCCATTCTCCCCCCAATGCGCAGATCCGCTCTTCAATACCTCGTAGCCCAAAACCGTTATTAGGTTGTGTAGGCAAAATGCCAATACCATTATCATGAACAACCAGCCGTAATTGTGTTTGATGTTGAGTAAGTGAAATGTGGATCTCACTGGCATTAGCGTGTTTGCTGATATTATTGAGTAGTTCTTGCACTAGTCGGTAGAGTGTAAAAATAATGGTGTCGCTTTCAGGCTCTGTTTCAAGAGCATAATGAAAATGACAGTGAATACCATTTTCATGAAATGAGAACTCATCAATTAAATGGTGTAGTGCCTTCTCTAATGACATCTCTTCTAAAATAGGTGGCCTTAGTTGGCGTAGCAGTTGTCGGGTAGATTGATGTATTTGTTGGGCTAATCGCTCAATTTGCTCGCCTGACTGGCGTGTTTTATCGTTATCTGCACCTCTTTTTACTAACATTGATTGAATTTGAATAGCTGTAATATTTTGTCCAATTTCATCATGTAATTCACGAGCAATGGCTTTTTTAACATCTTCTTCGGTATGTACTAGTTGTTCCATCAACGCTCGGCGTGCTTGTAACTCTTGCTCTAAACGTAGCTGATAATGACGTAAATTATTGGCAAGTTGTTGCTGGCGACTAATAGCAATACCTAAACAAATACCAATTAAGGCTTGGGTTGTTAAAAACATCTCTAATTCATGCAAATCGGCAAAAGCACCATTTACTTGTCTAGCAAAGGTAATCATTAAACTACCTAACAACGCGGATAATACCCCCCCTTGCCAACCATAACGATAAGCCATAAAAACATTAGGAATAAAAACCAGAATAACTAATAAGCGTTCAATTTCTGGGGTAAGAAAGAATTGTGCACTTAATCCAATAAGACAAAAGAGAAATACCCACATTAATAAGGAGGTACGCAATGGTGGCTCAGGGGTGATTTCGGCGATTAATGCTCGACTTTGTAATTCGCGTAAATATTCATAAAGTAGAAAAACAAAGGGAGCCAATAAAATACCACCTGTTATTGAGGTCAAAAATATTGCGCTGGTGGACGTCGTGAGAAAAAAACTGAGTAGGAAGGCTTGTAATAGGCTATTAAATCCGACCGCTGCGATAAGTAAGGTTAACCGTTGCCAATAAAGTGGGTAACGCCACCAGATCCGTTGTACCTCTAGTGCGACTAATAAGCTGATTAAAGGTGAGAGATAAAGAGTTACATGGGTAATTAATTGCTGTTGAGTTAGCCAGTAATAAAGCCCCCATTCGGCCAATAACATCGGCAACCAAAAACGTCGCCAAAGTAAAATAAATAATGCTAGCCGTAAGCCTTGAGGTAAAAAAAGTGCGGCTTGTTGACCATTATGACTAAGATAAAAACTGATCACCCAAAGTGACAACCAGAGTAAAGAGTAGGTCAACAATAAAAAGAGAGATTGAAGAAAAAAACGTGCGCCTCTTTGCATGTTAGAGTGTTCCGGTGATTAACTGGTTGTTTAATGCAAAATGGACTAAATCAATGGTTGTTTCACAGTTCAATTTACCCAGTATATTGGCTCGATGAACATGCACCGTTTTATGACTGAGATTCAGTTGTACGGCGATAGCTTTAACATTAATACCTTGTACTAGCAGATTAAAAATCTCTCTTTCGCGAGGGGTTAAACTATGTAAAGCATCTTCTTTTTCTGGTGTCTGTCGAAGTGCTTTCATGGCATCAGCACAGAGATAACAGCCCCCTTGATACACAGCACGTACTGCTTGAACGAGCTCTTGTGGACCACAGCGCTTAGTTAAATAGCCATGGGCACCGGAATCTAAAGCGCTTTGTACAAATGCGGGGGTATCATAAATACTTAAAATAATTGTCCGAAAATCAGGGCGTTTTTGTTTTAATCGACTTTGTAATTGTAGGCCACTCTCTCCAGGCATAGAGAGATCCATCACCGCCACATCAATATTATCATTTAATAAATAGGGCCAAGCTTCTTGGCCATTTGCGTATTCACCGACAATATTAATATCCGGCTCTAGCATTAGCAGTTGTGCAAACCCTGAACGCACAACAATGTGATCATCGATGAGAGCAACGTTTATCATATTTTTATTAGGCTAAGCATTGTTAGGGTAATATTTATCTGTTTTATAACAAGCTACAGGAAGTTATGCGAGAAAAAAGGGAGCAAAAACACGCTTTTGCGCTTTGTCTCTCGCTTTTAGCGTATTGAATCGAGACAATTAGCAGGGCAGAATTATCCCCTCACAAACAGGGAACCTCCATTTGTAAGGGGAATTGGCAGATTAAGCGACTTGAACGGGAACGGCTTTAGCAATGCGTTTCATTTCATTGTCACCTTCAAAATAGGCAATGTTGGGCTTATGGCTACGCGCATCGCTATCTGGAATTTGAACATAAGAGCAAATAATTAAGCGATCACCTACAGCAGCACGGCGAGCGGCTGCGCCATTGACAGAAATAATACCAGACCCTCTTTCTGCGCAAATGGCATAAGTAGAGAAACGTTCACCATTATCAACGTTATAAATATCAATGGCTTCATTTTCAAGAATACCAGCGGCATCCATAAAATCCTGATCAATCGCGCAAGAGCCTTCATAGTGAAGATCTGCTTGGGTGACTTTTACGCGATGAAGTTTGCCTTGTAACATGGTGCGTAGCATTGTTGTGTTTCCTATTTTTAATTATTCATTAGACTAAGCTAACTTGTTGGCTATCGATTAAACGAGTGTTACCCAACCAAGCTGCCATTAAAATAACGGCACATCGGCTCTCTTCGCTAAGTGGTGCTAGTGTTTGTGCATCACAAATAAAACATTCATCAGCACGAAAGCCTTGCTGTTCAAGGGTTGCTTTGGCAGTTTGTAACAGTTGGTTAACATCAAGGTTTCCCGATTTTAATTGCTCGGCTATCTGTTGCATAGCTTGATAAAGCACAGGGGCTTGTTGTTTTTCATTATCTGATAACAAACGATTTCGAGAGCTAAATGCCAATCCTGTTTTATCACGCACAATAGGGACTGGAATAATACTGATATCAAAACATAAATCACTGACCATTTTTTTTATGATCTGCAGTTGTTGATAATCTTTTTCACCAAATAGCGCGACATCAGGCTGTACAAGGTTGAATAGTTTACTCACAACGGTTGTTACACCGCGGAAATGTCCTGGGCGACTAGCGCCTTCTAACACAGAAGAAAGTACTGGAACCTCAACAATTGTTTGGTTTTCCATCCCATTTGGGTACATCTCTTTCGCTGATGGGGCAAAGACAATATCAACATGTTTATCGCGCAGTAACTCGCAATCTTCTTGTAGGGTTCGTGGATAGTTTGCTAAATCGGCTTCTCTGTCGAATTGCATTGGGTTAACAAAAATAGAGGCGATAACCACATCAGCATGAATACGCGCTTCTTCTATCAGTTTTAGGTGACCTTGATGCAGGTTGCCCATGGTTGGAACCAATGCAATGCGTTTACCTTCTTGTTTTAGTCGCTTAATTTCGCGGCGTAAGATAAGCGTTGTTTCAATAATTAGCATAGCGTGACTCCTTTAAACTATTTTAATGAATTTAAATGATAAATCAGTTAAATGAGTGTTGTTCTTGAGGGAACAGTTTTTGTTCAACTTGTTGAACATACAGTCTGACAGCCTCGGGTAAGGAGCCAGCTTCTTGTAAGAAATTTTTAGAAAATTTAGGGGCATTAGGTGTTAGACCTAATAAATCATGCATCACAAGAATTTGTCCATCAGTGACATTACCGGCACCAATGCCGATAACAGGAATATTGAGTGATCCGGTAATAGTTTTTGCCACGGAAACGGGGACGCATTCTAATACAGCCAGTTGTGCTCCTGCGGTTTCAAGCGCCATAGCATCTTGCTTAAGTTGCTCAGCAGCAGCTTCTTCTCGACCTTGTACTTTATAGCCACCAAACACATTAACAGATTGAGGGGTTAAGCCTAGGTGAATACAAACAGGCACTGCGCGTTCAGTGAGCATTTTGACTGTAGGAATAAGCCAGCTTCCTCCTTCAATTTTGACCATATTCGCTCCCGCTTGCATTAGAATAGCTGCGTTAAGACAGGCTTGCTCTGGAGTGGAATAAGACATAAAAGGCATATCAGCAATTAAGAACGCGTTAGGGGCGCCTGCTCTTACACAACGGGTATGATAGGCAATTTGCTCAACGGTGACAGGTAATGTGCTGTCATGACCTTGTAGTGTCATACCGAGTGAATCACCAATTAACATGGCAGGAATACCTTCATTGGCAAATAGACGAGCAAAGCTAGCATCATAAGCCGTGATAGTGGCAAACTTTTTCTTTTCTTGTTTATAGCGATTGAGCGTAGATAGCGTAACCGGCTTCATGATAATAAACTCCATGGTGTGTTGCGTGTAAATTGAGTTATTTATGTCAGTTAATTATTTGTTTATTAAAGAGAATATGACATAAATAAAAAACATTAACTGCTGATTGTAGCATCTACGTACTAAAAACGAAGAAAAAGTCGTGAATTGAATAATAAAAAATAGAAATAAAAAATATTTTGATATTTATCCAAGAATTAGAAATGGTGATATAACAGGCGGGAGGGAAGGGCGTATTTTATCACTTATGGGGAGGGATAACGCGATAAAGGAACAGTACAAGAGAGTTGTGAACGGGGTTGATACTGTCAGTCAACAGCATCAACCATTAACATCAAACACGCTTATTATGTGGTATCACCACTTTTCCATACCATTTTTAGGTACGAGCGCTAATCTGTCTGCTAATCGTTCTCCGTCATCAGGGAAGCAAAGCTCAGGTGCTAAATCCGCCAATGGATAAAGCATAAATTCACGCACCTTAAGTCCATAATGAGGCACAGTTAAACGTTCGGTCTGTATAACTTGATCACCAAATAACATGATATCTAAATCAAGGGTACGAGGTCCCCAACGATTACCTGCTTTTCTTTCACGACCATGGGCAAGTTCAATTGCTTGTGTATGGTCGAGCAACTCTTCTGGGGCTAAAGTAGTATCAACGGCGACAGCCATATTGAGATAATCGGGTTGATCTTGAGGTCCCATAGGGCGTGTGCGATACCAAGGTGATTGGGCAATCAGTGTAGTATTAGGGATTTCACTAATCGCTTTTATCGCCGATTTTACTTGCTGTTCTGGTGAGTTTAAATTACTGCCCAGAATAATATACACACGCTGTTGTTGCTTACTCATGTTTGTTCTCTTGTCTTGGTGCATTATTTTTTGCATTAGGGTGACGAGGACGTTTACGAGGACGTGTTCTTTTGCGTACCGGGCCTGGACCTAATTCAGAGACCATAGAGCGTTGTTGTGTATTGTTTGAAACCTGAAAATCAGCCCACCAAGCGGCTAATGCTTCCAGATCAGGATTTCTTTGTACATTAGCGCGTAATTCCAGTAGATCAAATGCTGCACGGAACTTAGGATGCTCAAGCAGTTTATTGGCTCGGCGCCCTTGACGCTTAGGTAAACGCTGCTGTAATTGCCAAATATCACGCATTGTGGTGGTGATACGTTTAGGGATCGCAATAGTACGGCATTGCTCATCTAAAATATCATTCATCGCCATTGAGAAAGCATCGTAATAAGACAGTCCACTTTCTTGAGCCAGTTTTTCGGCATGCTCCACTAAGGGATACCATAGCATTGCTGCAAATAAGAATGCCGGATTTACGCGCATTTCTTTGCTAATACGATAATCGGTATTCTTTAGCACCTGTTCGATCATTCTTTCCATTGGGGTATCTTGTTGCTCAGTGATCCTTGAGGCAACTAATGGAAAAAGAGGCTCTAAGAGTTGGAAATGGCGCATTAACCGATAGGTTTTATAACCATGTCCTGTTTGTAATAATTTCAGCGATTCTTCAAATAGGCGTGCTGAAGGAATATTACGTAATAGTGGTGCTAATTGGCTAATTGGCTCTGCAGTTTCCGGTGCGATACGCATATCCAGTTTACTGGCAAAGCGGATAGCTCTTAGCATCCGAACCGGATCTTCACGATAGCGAGTTTCAGGAGAGCCAATTAAACGAATAGTACCTGATTTAAGATCAGCCAAGCCCCCCACATAATCACGTACAGCAAAATCATCGACGCCGTAATAGAGACTATTTAAGGTAAAATCACGACGAATGGCATCTTCTTCAATCGATCCGAAGATATTGTCGCGTAGCAACATACCGCTTTGTGCTTGTTGTGACTGATTGCGATCGGATGTTTCATGATCTTCATGAGAGCCACGGAAAGTAGCGACTTCAATCACTTCGGGGCCAAACATAATATGCGCTAGACGAAAGCGTCGACCTACTAAGCGACTATTACGAAATAATCGACGGACTTCTTCTGGCGTTGCATTGGTAGCAATATCAAAGTCTTTTGGTTTTTTCCCTAATAATAGATCGCGTACACCACCACCCACTAAATAAGCCTGAAAGCCTGAATTATTCAGACGATAAAGAACTTTTAGTGCGTTATCACTGATGTCTTTACGCGAAATCGGGTGTTGATCTCTTGGGATCACAGTCATTGGCAAATCACTCCCGTTCGCCTTTTCGTTATTACTTTTGTTCTTACGGGGACGGTCTGCGGATAGGGCAGGACGCCGACGCACAGTCGTTTGTGTTTCTTTTTTAGGTCGGTCAGATGCAGTGACAGGCCTTTCACTCGCTACCGATTCTGTATCTGACGATGTTGTTTGTCGTCCTAGCAAATTACGGCAGAAATGCGCTACTCGGTTAAAAATATGACACCTCGAATAATTAAATCTAATAATTAAAAAATTAAGCGGCTAATCATAGCCTACTGAACATTTTTTGAGAATGCTTTGTGTGGGTTATTGTGCATCTTCATCATAATGTTAACGAATAATCTTGCCTGACAGCAACGGTTGACGAGGTAAGAAAATGTGCTCCATCAATATTGTTCCTTGCTTATGGCCATCAGCTATAGTGATAGAATTATACGCAAATAACTTCTCTTTTATGTGAATAAACATCGTCATCACAGTGCGAATAGTCTGAGTTATTGTATCAAGAAGTATTAATTGGAGGATGATATTATTGATGTGAAAGCGCCAACGCTCATAATTTGTGTCAGCTTGAAGATAACGAGCCAATGCTGTAACCAAACCACCAAAACAAAGTTGGTTTATTAATAATGGCACTAAATGCCTAATACACACTGTCATCTTGGGTATTAACGTTTAGATTAAAGCCCCAGTACCTAAGTACTGAGGCTATACTCATTAATTAGCCAGCCATCTGTTTTTCACGGATTTCAGCTAATGTTTTACAGTCGATACAGAGATCGGCTGTTGGACGAGCTTCTAAACGGCGGATGCCGATTTCAACACCGCAAGACTCACAAAAGCCGAAGTCATCATCTTCAACTTTCTTCAGTGTTTTCTCAATTTTCTTAATGAGTTTACGTTCACGATCACGGTTACGCAGCTCAAGACTGAATTCTTCTTCTTGTGCAGCACGGTCAACAGGATCGGGGAAGTTGGCCGCCTCATCTTGCATATGAGTGACGGTACGGTTGACTTCATCCCTGAGCTGATTGCGCCAAGATTCAAGTATTAGCTTAAAATGCGCTAATTGGGCTTCGTTCATGTACTCTTCGCCCGGTTTTTCCTGATATGGCTCAACGCCAGCAATAGCGAGAATGCTCATGGACGATGTTTTACGCTTTTGCCCTTCTTGCATAATGCTTCTCCTACATACGCATTTTCTGAATAATCCCCCACCTTAAATAGGAAGGGAAAAAAATAGGGCGCTATAAATAGCAGATGCCCGCGCGGATAGCAATTATTCCTTTAATAAGTTTTCTCATGATGTGAAGGCACGCAAGTAAAAAGGCCATTTTAGTTAAAAAATACTTAACCAACACCATGAAAATGTATTAACCTTTTGAAATAAAAGGTAATTGCTTTCCAATTGTTAAATCGTACTCACTAATATTGATGCGATAACATAAAATTTCAACCCCAGCATCACATGCTTGTTTTAGCAATAAGTCATACTTAGGGTCAATCTCTTTAGCAACAGACACTTGTGTAATGCCAGTATGGGGGACAGCGTAAAATAAGATAGCCCTTAAGCCCGATTTTGCGATAGCGGTCAACTCTCGAAGGTGCTTTTGACCTCGCTCTGTTTTAGCGTCAGGAAAATAGCCCATTCCAGCATCTAATAAAGTGACCGATTTCACTTCAATATAGCAGTCAACTTTATGATTTGACTTAAGTAAAATATCAATACGGCTATTCTCACTGCCATACTTCACTTCGCGTCTTATTTCATCATAGTCAGATAATTCTGGAATATCACCAGCTTCTATCGCATCGGCAATGATCGTATTAGCTCTTAAGGTATTAATACAGATCCAATCACCTGATTGAGTTTGTGTTAATTCCCAACTATGAGGATATTTTCTTTTGACATTCGATGACGTGGAATACCAAACCGTATCACCTGGAGTTGCGCATCCCGTCATCGCACCCGTATTAGCACAATGGAGCGTGAATTCTTCACCATTTGCCGTCACTACGTCTGCTAAAAAACGTTTGTATCGTTTTAATAAAGTGGCAGATTGTAGTGGTTGTTCAAATTTCATAATCACCCCGGTGAAAATACGTCCTTTAATAAAGGGCTAATGCTACAATGAGCCACAGAGAAAGTTAATCAGTTATGGAGCTTGTGTGCATCTATTGCCAATTTTTGAGGTAGCAGGATCTGTTGTTACTGCATTAAAACAATGTCCCCAAGTCTTACTTCACGCCCCCACAGGAGCGGGAAAATCAACCGCACTGCCACTGTATTTGCTTCAACAAAATATATTTGATGGCAAAATTATTTTATTAGAGCCAAGGCGTATTGCGGCAAAAAGCATCGCTTATCGTTTAGCAAGTCAACTCAATGAAGAGGTGGGTAAAACGGTGGGGTATCGCATGCGTGCTGAAAGTAAAGTGAGCCAGCAGACGCGCCTAGAAGTGATCACCGAAGGGGTGTTGACACGTATGTTACAGCAAGATCCTGAACTGACAGGTGTAAGTTTAGTGATACTTGATGAATTTCATGAGCGGAGTTTGCAAGCAGATTTAGCGTTAGCACTGCTATTAGATGTGCAATCAGGATTACGTGATGATTTACGCCTTTTAGTGATGTCTGCAACATTAGATAATCAAAAATTAACTTCACTATTGCCGGATGCGCCAATGATTAGTTCTGAAGGGCGCAGTTATCCTGTTTCACGGCATTATTATCCTATTCAATCACACCTGCCTTTTGAACAAGAAGTTGCCACGATGGCGCGACGTTTGCTTACACAAGAGACGGGCTCTTTACTTGTTTTTTTGCCCGGTAGTGCAGAAATTATTAGAGTCGCGCAATTATTAGCTGACAAAGTGGATAAATACACCTTAATTTTTCCACTTTATGGGGCTCTTTCATTAGCACAACAGCAACAGGCCATAGAGCCTGTAGAAAAGGGATATCGCAAAGTTGTATTAGCAACAAATATTGCAGAAACCAGTTTAACAATCGAAGGTATTCGCTTGGTGCTCGACAGTACCATTGAAAAACGTGCCCAGTTTGATTTAAAAAGTGGTGTAACAAGCTTATTGCGCCAACGAATAAGTCAAGCTTCACAAACGCAAAGAGCGGGGCGGGCAGGACGTCTTGAAGCCGGAATTTGTTGGCACTTAATCAGTCAGGAACAAGCTGAGCGCGGGGCAACTCACCAAGTACCTGAAATTTTATCTAGTGATCTCTCTTCGTTATGGCTTTCAATATTGCAATGGGGATGTCGTGATATAAACCAACTCTCTTGGTTAGATACGCCTACACCAGCAGCAATAAACGCAGCTAAAACATTATTGCAACGATTAGGTGCCATTGATAATCAAGGGGGATTAACCGCGCGGGGAGTACGTATGGCACAGTGGGGCATCGATCCCCGATTGGCGGCAATATTAGATTATGCTAGTGAAAAAAGTGAGCATCATCTTGCTACCGCAGCAAGGCTGTGTGCCATTTTAGAACAGCCACCAAGAGATAGAGAGATTAGTCTTGAATGGCTGATCCAACAGAAAAATCATCAATGGTCACAGCGTGAAAAACAGCTATTACAGCAATGCAAAGGGCAATGTCGCCCAGAATTATTAGCATCACTATTGAGTGTCGGATTTGCAGATAGAATAGCCAAAAACCGTGATAATCAAGGTCGATTTCGCCTCGCTAATGGACAAGGCGCAATGATGGATAATACTCAACCTATGAGCCAATCGCCGTGGATTTTAGCACCATTGTTGTTGCAAAATGCACATTATGCGGATGTGCGAATTTTATTAGCCTTACCTATTGATATTAATGAAGTATCCTCTATCTTTCCGGAATTGATACAAGATAATACCACCGTTGAATGGGATGAAAAGCGCGGTACACTTCTTGCGTGGCAACAGCGCCAATTAGGTCAGTTAACCGTTAGTCAAATGCCATTAGATAAACCTAATAAAGCGCAAATGCAAACGGCATTATTAAATTGGTTACGTAAACAAGGATTAAGTGCTCTACCCTTAAGTGAAGAGAGCAAGCAACTGTTTATTCGCCTTGCTTTAGCGCAAAAGTGGTGCCCTGAGGCCAATTTACCTGTATTGAATGAAGCCGTTTTATTAGACTCATTAGAATTGTGGTTACAACCTGAATTAGGCGATACCCAATCACTTAAGGCACTGCTACAAATGGATATTAATGGGATAATTAAAAATCAGTTAACTTGGCATGAGCAACAATTATTGCAAGAGCTGTTCCCAACACACTATATTGCTCCAACGGGCACTAAAGTGATGATTAGGTATGATTTAGATAATCCGCCGATTATTGCTATCAGGATCCAAGAGGTTTATGGTGAAAAACAAAGTCCTATTGTGGCAAAAGGGCAATTACCTGTAGTGATGGAGTTACTTTCTCCAGCTATGCGACCTATCCAAAAAACACAAGATCTCGCTACTTTTTGGGCCGGAAGCTATACACAAGTACAAAAAGAGATGAAGGGGCGATATCCCAAACATTTGTGGCCAGATTCACCCGCAACAACGGCCCCCACTCGACGTGTAAAAAAATGGAGTTAGCGCGTATATATACGTGCTGAATAACAATTTGAGAGCTTTCCTGTGGGATAGCTTGGAAAAATAGCGACAATGTTAGGCTTCTTTACCCTAAGGGTGTGGTGAAGAGGTTTTAATGAGAGAAACTGTTCATGAGTAGAAAGAAAAAACCAGTAAAGAAAACCAATAGAAGGCGTTCTTGGTTTTGGTTATTTGTTAAAATCGCCATTGTGGTTGCGGTTTTAGTCGGCATCTATGGTGTTTATTTATATTCCCAAATTAAAGAGCGCCTTGACGGTAATGTATGGGAATTGCCTGCTGCCGTTTATGGACGTACTGTCAATTTAGAACCTGGCATGAACTATAGCCAAAAAGAGATGGTAAGCTTACTGGAAGGTATGCAGTATCGCCATGTCAATAAAATCACCCGTCCTGGGGAATTTGTTGTTAAAAATGGCACTATAGAGATGTTACGTCGACCGTTTGATTTTCCAGATGGTCGCGAAGAGCAAATTTTAGCGAAATTAACCTTTGAACAAAACTCATTGGTGAGTATCACCAATATGAATAATCAGCGTCAATTTGGTTTCTTTCGCCTCGATCCTAAGCTTATCACTATGATGCAATCGGCTAATGGTGAACAGCGTCTATTCTTAGCAAGAGATAAATTTCCTCAACTATTAGTCGATACATTAATTGCTACGGAAGATCGCCGTTTTTATGAGCATGATGGCATCAGTATTTATTCTATTGGTCGCGCGGTGTTAGCGAACTTTACCGCAGGTAGAGCGGTACAAGGGGGAAGTACTTTAACGCAGCAATTAGTAAAGAACTTATTCCTAACCAATGAAAGAACGCTAAAAAGAAAGCTTAATGAAGCCTATATGGCGATTATTATGGATGCGAGCTATAGCAAAGATCGTATTTTAGAGCTGTATCTTAATGAGGTGTTCTTAGGGCAAAGTGGTGATGAGCAAATTCGTGGTTTTCCACTGGCTAGCCTTTACTATTTTGGTCGACCTGTTGATGAACTAAGTCTTGATCAACAAGCATTATTGGTTGGAATGGTGAAAGGGGCTTCTGCATACAATCCATGGCGTAATCCTAAGGCTGCATTAGAGCGCCGTAATGTGGTACTAAAATTATTACAGACCCAACAAATTATCGATCAAGAGCTTTATGATGTATTAAGCGCGCGTCCTTTAGGAGTAAAACCTCGTAGCGAAGCGCTAACGCCACAACCGGCATTTATGCAGTTAGTTCGTCAAGAGCTACAAACTAAATTAGGTGATCAGGTTAAAGATTTATCGGGGACTAAAATTTTTACAACGCTTGATCCTGTTTCACAAGATGCAGCGGAAAAAGCGGTAGAAACGGGAGTTGCTGATTTACGTAAAACACGCAAAATCAACGATCTCGAAGGCGCAATGGTTGTTGTAGATCGCCTCAGTGGTGAGGTTAGGGCGTTAGTGGGCGGTTCACAACCACAATATGCCGGTTTTAATCGTGCCATGTCCGCACGCCGTTCAATTGGCTCATTAGCAAAACCAGCAACTTATTTAGCCGCATTAAGTGAGCCTGAGCGTTTTCGTTTAAATACCTGGTTGGCGGATGAACCTATTTCAGTGCCTATTCCGGGAGGAAAACCATGGCAACCACGTAACTACGATCGTGGTTATAAAGGGCGATTGATGTTGGTGGATGCTCTTGCTACATCACGTAATGTACCAACGGTTAATCTTGGTTTAGAAGTTGGGTTAGACCAAGTGATCAAAACGTGGATCAAACTAGGTGCCCCAGCAGAAAATTTAGAAAAAGTACCAGCGATGTTACTTGGCGCACTAAACTTAACCCCAATGGAAGTGGCGCAAACTTTCCAAACAATCGGAAGTTTAGGTAATCGCGCTAAATTATCGGCATTGCGCTCCGTTATCAACCAAGATGGTACGGTGCTTTATCAAAGCTACCCGCAAGCAGAAACAACGGTTTCTCCACAAGCAGCATATATGACACTGTTTGGTATGCAACAGGTGGTTAATTCAGGTACAGCAGCACGAGCATTAAAACCTAAGTTTGGTCAATATAACCTTGCAGGTAAAACCGGAACCACCAACGACTTACGTGATAGCTGGTTTGCGGGTATTGATGGTAAAGAAGTCACTATTGCATGGATGGGACGTGATAATAATGGCCCAACTAACTTAACAGGATCGACAGGGGCATTGATCCTTTATCGTCATTATTTAGAAAATCAAACACCATTAACATTAAATCCACCTGTACCAGAAGATATAGCACAGATGTCGATTAATGCTGAAGGTAACTTTGTTTGTTATGGTGGCGGCGTGCGTACATTACCTGTGTGGACAGCAGATCCTGATAGCCTCTGTACACCGTTACCACAAGAGAGCGACGGCGACGATAGTGCGGCGCCTAAATGGTTACGCGATCTGTTTTCTGAGTAATTATTCGTAATACTATTGAGATAAAAAATATCCTCCTGCAATCGCGGAGGATATTTTTTTGCCAGCAATACCAGCAATAAATGCTATTTAAGTAATGAAAGATTACGCTTTCATTTTGCTAAAGGCATATTCAGCCGCATCGATAGTACGTTGAATATCTTCTTTGCTATGAGCGATAGACATAAAGCCTGCTTCAAAAGCCGACGGAGCGAGGTAAATACGTTTTTCTAACATTAAGTGGAAGAACTGTTTAAAGCGTTCGACATCGCAGTTCATTACGTCTTGATAGCAAGTCACTTCTTTGGCATCGGTAAAGAATAAACCAAACATACCGCCTACATGGTTCACTACCATAGGGATACCTGCTTGTTGTGCTTTTTCAAGTAATCCATCCGCTAACATAGTGGTAAGTTCATCCAGTGTTTGGTGAACTCCCGGTTGTGAAACTTCTTGCAAACAAGCTAGACCCGCTGCCATCGCAATGGGGTTACCCGATAATGTTCCCGCTTGGTAGACAGGACCGATAGGGGCTAATTGAGACATCACTTCTTTATGTCCGCCGAAGGCACCTACAGGCATGCCACCACCTATAATTTTACCTAAACAGGTCAAGTCAGGATCAACATCGTAATAAGCTTGTGCGCCGCCTAATGCGACACGAAAACCTGTCATTACTTCATCAATAATCAGTAATGCACCAAATTCATCACATAATGCACGTAATCCCGGTAGAAAATCGGCTTTAGGTGGAACACAGTTCATATTACCGGCAACGGGTTCAACAATAATACAGGCGATTTCTTCCGGATAATTTTCAAATGCTTGACGTACTGAATTTAAATCGTTGTAAGTACAAGTTAAAGTGTGTTTAACAAAATCAGCAGGAACACCTGGAGAGTTTGGTTGTCCCATCGTCAATGCACCAGATCCTGCTTTGACTAATAAGCAGTCTGCATGTCCATGGTAACAGCCTTCAAATTTAATGATTTTGTCACGACCCGTGTAGCCACGAGCAAGGCGAATGGCACTCATGGTGGCTTCTGTACCTGAGTTCACCATACGAACCATATCCATCGAAGGCACTAACTCAGTGACTAAATTCGCCATTTCCACTTCAGCAGCCGTAGGAGCACCAAAGCTTAGGCCTTTTTGCACCGCATCAGTTACAGCGTGGCGAATAGCGGGGTGATTGTGGCCTAATACCATCGGTCCCCATGAACCGACATAGTCAAGATAAGCACGTCCATCGGCATCATAAATATACGCACCATTAGCACGTTCAATAAAAAGCGGTGTGCCACCAACACCGTTAAATGCTCTAACCGGTGAATTGACGCCACCAGGTATCACTTGTTGTGCGAGATTATAAAGCGTTTCAGACTTGCTCATGTCAGACTCCTAATGATGGGTGAGCGTAAGATTAACGCCTATTCTAAAGCACAGTGCAGATGAAGCCAAATACACGACAACAACATTTTGATTTATCATTGTTATTGTTCGAGTTGGTACTCATTAATAAAGAAAAGTTGTGTATCAAAAAGTGCATTTTGTCCACAACAAACTTGAAGGTTAAGAGCAGGTATTAGATAATCATCACATTATATCAGCAAGAAGCATCAATTTTTGCTGGCTGTTTTTTACTGGATTATCCAGTCTGGAGTGAACAATGAGTGATGATATGGCTCTGCCGTTACAATTTACAGATGCGGCTGCAAATAAAGTAAAAGATCTAATTGCGGATGAAGAAAACCCAAATCTGCGTCTACGTGTTTATATCACCGGTGGTGGCTGTAGCGGATTCCAGTATGGTTTTACCTTTGATGATGCTATGAATGAAGGTGATATGACCATAGAAAAACAAGGCGTTGCCTTAGTTATTGATCCAATGAGCTTGCAGTATTTAGTGGGTGGTTGTGTTGATTATACTGAAGGCCTTGAGGGCTCACGTTTTATCGTCACCAATCCTAATGCGAAAAGCACTTGTGGTTGTGGTTCATCGTTTAGTATCTGATTTTTATATTATTTGACGTCGTGGCTACACTGCCGTGCCACGGCGTTAGCAATCCCCACATCTTTATATATGCTCCGCTCACTGCACGTTATTGGTTGTGTTGCAGCTTGCCTACGACTATTGTCTGTTAACCTCTTCAATCTTCATTTAAATAGTTAATTGACTTTAAAATGAGTGGATTGCGATAGCCTCACAAATCTGTTGAGCCGCATAAATAATACGTGGTGCTGGTCTGCTAAAACTATCTTCATCAATAGCGATAATAGGAATATCTAGTTGAGGTTGCCAAAATTGTTGTATTGCGGCAATTTGGTTTGGTTTACCACTAAATAAAATCAAATCAGGTTTTTTACTGATCACTTGCTCGCGGCTGACTTGTGGCCAAGGAACTGCACTATTCGCAAAAATATTTTCGCCGCCACAAAGTTCGGTAATCTCATTTTGTAATGAATGTTTTGATGTCGTAAATAGGGGGTGCATACCAAACTGAATAAAGACTTTTTTCTTCGCTTGATGAGGCGTCGTTGAGGCGTACTTTTGCTGTAATTCTTGATATTGCTGACGTAATTTTTGTGCACTTGCTAAAGCGACTTCAGGATGAGTGCTATAAGAAGAAAGTCGGGTAAGATCGTCAATGATTTCTTCGATACTGTGTGGATCGGAGTAAATAATAGGGATACCCAATGATTTTAACTGATCGAGCGGTCGTTGAGGATTACCGCTTGGCCATGCAATAATTAAATCAGGTTTTAATAGCAAAATGCGTTCTACATTAATGCCTTGCCAGTCGGCAACTTGTACGAGAGCTTTTGCTGCTTGTGGATAATCAGAATAAGCGCTCGCCGCAACCATATTCTCTCCCATACCTGCGGCATAAGCCATTTCCGTGGCAGATGGGGATAAAGTAATAACACGTTGTGCGGGAGTGGCTGCGATAACATAATAAGGTGTCAATATCAGGCTTAGCAGCAGTGCAAAAGTGTTTAAGAAACGCATTTTTTCTCGTCTTTATAGTCAAATATACCCGTCTATTTTTATCTTACCTGCTGAGCTAAAAGAGAGACGGGTTTGTTAAGTGGCTTATCGATTAAATAAATTAAAACTGAGTCTCTGTTTTTAATTTATCAAGCATAGTGGTGACCATTAAGCTTGATTGTTGTGCGGCAACAGATAAAAACTCATCAAAACTTAAATGCGATTCTTTATCTGCCACATCTGAAATGGCGCGAACAACAACAAAAGGTGTATCAAATTGATGGCAAACATGTCCAATAGCGGTTGATTCCATCTCAACAGCGACGACTTCTGGAAAAGTACGACGAATACGCGCTAATGGCTCGGCACCATTAATAAAAGCATCGCCACTACAGATTAATCCACGCACGGCATTTAATTTTAGTGATCCAATACACTCTTGAGCAATATTGACCAGTTTGGGATCGGCAATAAATGCCGGCGGGCATTGTGCCATTTGACCCGGTTCATAACCGAAAGCAGTAACGTCGGCATCGTGATAACGTACTTCTGTTGATACGACAATATCGCCAACATTTAATTTTGCATCTAACCCACCTGCAGAGCCGGTGTTGATCACAACATCAGGGCGAAAATGTTCAAGTAATAGTGTGGTACCGATGGCGGCAGCCACTTTACCAATACCTGATTTTAGTAATGCAACATCTACACCATTGATTTTGCCAGTATAAATTTCACAACCACCACGAGAGACTATTTCGCAGTTTTCAATTTGTTCACGCAGAAGTTTGACTTCTTGTTCCATTGCACCTATTACGCCAACTCTCATTGTGTCATACTCCCTTGTAGGTTAATAATATATAGCGTTAACCAAGAGTTTATCATTTATCGCAAAAACACGATATAACGCAGCGAATTCGTTTCATCGATACCAGAAAGAGGATAGAAATGATCGATTTTAAACTGAAGTTAAATTATCAACGCAAATATAACAGCAGTGATATCGATATTGATGATGAAATGCAGATCTCGCGCCAATTTGAAAGCGATCGCGGGCGTATTATTAATTCAGCGGCGATCCGTCGGTTACAACAAAAAACACAGGTATTTCCATTAGAGCAAAATTCGGCGGTACGAAGTCGATTAACCCATTCGCTGGAAGTACAACAAATAGGCCGTTATATCGCTAAGCAAATAATCGGCGAACTAAAAAAGCATAATAAATTAGAAGAATATGGCTTAAATGAGCGAATTGATAGCGTTGAAAGTTTAATTGAAATGGCGTGTTTAATGCACGATATTGGCAATCCGCCTTTTGGTCATTTTGGTGAAGCTGCAATTAAACATTGGTTTCGTAAGGTGTTAGCACCTGATGCTTCCATAGAATTTGATAATTGTCCTTTTTTACCTATTCGCTATTCAGCAGATCGACATTTAAATGAATTAAAACAGACTTTACGTCAAGACTTATGCCATTTCGAAGGCAATGCTCAGGCAATTCGCATGGCGCATCACTTGTTAAAACTCAATTTAACCTATGCGCAAATTGGCTGTGTTTTAAAATATACACGTCCAGCTTATTGGCAAGGTGCTACGCCGAAAGAATTTAGCTATTTAATGAAAAAACCAGGTTATTACTGGTCTGAAGCTGAATTTGTTAAGGAAGTACAAGAGAAACTTGCAATGAAAGATTTTTGTCGTTTCCCTCTGACTTATATTATGGAAGCGGCAGATGATATTTCTTATTGTATTGCTGATTTAGATGATGCGGTAGAAAAAGGCATTTTTGATATCAATCGTTTAGTGCAGTTATTAAAAAATGCATGGAGTGAAAGTGGTGCGGTAACAGAAGGTGATCTGTTTGATATCACTGTTAATCGAGCTTTTAAGAAAGTTGATCAAAATGAAGCTAAGCGTAGCATGCAAGATCAATTTTTTATGTATTTGCGCGTCTATATTACCGGAAAACTAGTACCTTACACCGCCTATCGCTTTATCAAGAACTTACCTCAAGTTTATGAAGGCAGCTTTAACCACGCTTTACTTGAAGGAAAGAGTGCTGAACATCGTTTATTGGCAACGTTAAAACGAGTGGCGCAAAAGTGGGTATTTAGTCATCCCGAAGTTGAAGAGCTTGAAATGAAGGGCTATCGAGTGATCAGTGGGTTATTGGATATTTATAAGCCATTGCTTTTATTATCGACCGATGATTTTCTAAGACTACATAAATATAATGAACATCCTGATTATGTTATTGAGACGCGTTTATATCATAAGCTTTCGATTAAACATAAGCTTGCTTATAATGAAGCATTAGAAAAAATTTACGATATTAATAGTGAAGAGGGAAAAACCTTAGAGTTTTATTATCGTACAAGATTGATACAAGATTATATCAGTGGTATGACCGACCATTATGCATATGAAGAATATAGAAAATTAATGGTATGTGATTAATGTGTAATCGATTGAAATATCTATCATATTGATTAATGATAATTTTTAGATTTTTCTTAGAGATAGTTACGCGTTATTAAAATAACAGAAAATATTTGTTATTAATTGTAAATATATTCAATGTAAACGTTATATATAATAGTTTTTAGTTATAGAATAATATTAAATCTATATAAAAGAGTACTTCTACTTGTTAGCATAAAAATATTTTTCGATTTCATAAAAATATTGCTTATATCAGTTAAGTAAATAACTTGTTCGATGGTATACTCTCCTCATATCTTATTCTAAATGGTCTAGTAAACACTTAATTCTGTTTGCGGAGTGAAAATGTCAAACTAGGCTGTTTTAGAGTTAATCCGCAATAGATTCATAAAATTTAATACTATGGTGCAGTTTTATTCCCCTAAAAAACGTCCTGCTAAAAAACAGGTAAAAAACTTGGCGGTAACCGCTAATGCATTGGATGCTAACGGTCAAGGTATTGCTCATGCTGAGGGCAAAACCATTTTTGTTAAAGGATTACTTCCACAAGAAACTGCACGCATTCGTTTGACCGAAGAAAAACGCCAGTTTGCCAAGGGAGAAGTGATCACACGGTTAACCACAAACCCAGAAAGAGTGACACCACCCTGTCAGTACTATCAACATTGTGGTGGGTGCCAGCAACAACATGTGCCTATTGATTGGCAACGCACCACTAAAGCTGAGGTTTTATCACATCTTATTAAACGTGAAACTAATGTGGTCATTTCAGCACAGCCTGTTATTGCCGGTGCGGAGTATGGCTATCGGCGCCGAGCAAGATTAGGGTTACGTTATCACCCTAAAAAGGGTTTGGTAATGGGATTTCGCCAAGCACTTTCTAATGACTTAGTGATGGTCACCCAATGCCCAGTATTAAAACCACAACTTAATGTACTGTTATTGCCACTGTGGCAGTGTTTAAAGCAACTCTCTGTCGTGCGTGATTTAGGTCATGTGGAATTAGTGTTAGCAGATAATGGGCCATTAGTGATTTTGCGTCATTTATCACCGCTATCTGAGGGTGATAAGCAATTGTTAGATGATTTTTCTCATCACGCTCAAGTGATGATATATCTGGCGGGTGATAATGGTGAGATCGCACAATTAACAACGATTGAGAAGGAACCCTTCTATCAGATAGAGGGTCTAAAATTACACTTTGCACCAACGGATTTTATTCAAGTTAATGATGAAATAAATCATAAGATGGTTGCTCAAGCGATAGCATGGCTCGATTTATCGCCAAACGATCGCGTACTAGACTTGTTTTGTGGCATGGGTAACTTCACATTACCTATGGCAAAGCGTGTTGATAAAGTCGTTGGTGTCGAAGGTGTTCCTGCACTGGTGGCAATGGCGAAAAAAAATGCTGAACTTAATCAATTAGATAATGTTCAGTTTTGGCATGCTGATTTATCCGCCGATTTTTCTGCTATGCCTTGGGCACAGGAAGGATTTAATAAAGTTCTGCTAGATCCCGCAAGAGCGGGAGCTGCACAAGTGATGTCACATATTGTGACGTTATCCGCAGAAAAAATTGTGTATGTTTCCTGTAATCCGACCACGTTAGCCAGAGATAGTAAGATATTATTAGATTCCGGATATCAGCTAACCCAGTTAAGAATGTTGGATATGTTTCCACAAACAGGGCATCTGGAATCAATGGCATTGTTTATTCGCAAATAAACAGATAGCCACTCAATAAGTCGCAGATAAGATTTATATCGAGTAGGGAGAGAATATGGTTGCAGTTAGAAGTGCTCACTTAACACCTGCAGGGGAGTTTGCCGTTGATAAATGGGTTAATAGCTTGAATTTAACTCATGCGAATGCGGGGAGTGAAATCATGCAAACCTGGGAATACTGTCATCGTACTGTTCAGGGCCGTGAAGATGCGCAACTGTTGCTATGGCGCGGTGTTGAGATGGTTGAACTTCTTTCGACACTCAGTATGGATAAAGATAGCATGAGGGCAGCACTTCTCTTCCCACTTGCTGAAGAAGATCTTATTAACCAGGAAGTTATCACTGAACATTTTGGTGAGGCGATATGGAATTTAGTGCGTGGCGTAATGGAGATGGATGCTATTCGCCAGCTTAAAGCGACACATACCAACGAAACTAGCTCAGTACAAGTCGATAATGTACGCCGTATGTTATTGTCTATGGTGGAAGATTTTCGTTGTGTAGTTATCAAACTCGCAGAGCGAATTGCCCATTTACGTGAAGTGAAAGACGCCACTGAGGATGAACGGGTCTTAGCGGCAAAAGAGTGTTTTAATATCTATGCACCATTAGCCAATCGATTGGGGATTGGACAATTAAAATGGGAGCTTGAAGATTTCTGTTTCCGTTATCTTCATCCTGATGAATATAAGCAAATTGCAAATTTACTGCATGAACGCCGTATTGATCGCGAACAGTATATTGATAATTTCGTCAGTACGGTGCGTGGTTATATGCAGCAAGAGAATATTGAAGTCGATATCTACGGACGTCCCAAGCACATCTATAGTATTTGGCGAAAAATGAAGAAAAAAAATCTCGCCTTTGATGAGCTATTTGATGTTCGTGCGGTACGTATTGTTGTCGAACGCCTACAAGATTGTTATGCCGCTTTAGGTATTGTACATACTCATTTTCGTCATTTACCCGATGAATTTGATGATTATGTTGCCAATCCAAAACCAAATGGTTACCAATCTATTCATACGGTAGTACTTGGCCCTGAAGGTAAAACCGTTGAGATCCAAATACGTACTCGTCAGATGCATGAAGATGCTGAATTAGGTGTTGCAGCGCATTGGAAATATAAAGAAGGTGCTACTGGTGCAACAACCAAAGGCGGGACGGGAAGTTATGAAAATCGTATTGCGTGGTTACGTAAATTAATTGCATGGCAAGAAGAGATGGCTGATTCTGGTGAAATGCTAGATGAAGTACGTAGTCAAGTATTTGATGATCGCGTCTATGTCTTTACGCCAAAAGGGGATGTGATTGATTTACCCGCAGGCTCGACACCATTAGATTTTGCTTATCATATTCATAGTGATGTTGGTCATCGCTGTATTGGTGCTAAAATCGGCGGGCGCATCGTTCCATTTAGCTATCAGCTACAAATGGGCGATCAAATTGAAATTATTACTCAAAAACACCCTAATCCAAGCCGAGACTGGCTAAACCCTAACCTTGGTTATGTGACAACCAGTCGTGGTAGAGCAAAAATCCACAATTGGTTCCGTAAACAAGATCGCGATAAAAATATTATTGCAGGCCGCCAAATCTTAGATAATGAATTAGCGCCGCTTGATATCAATATGAAAGAAGCAGAAAAACTGCTGATTGCTCGTTATAACGTCCATAGTCTTGATGAAGTGCTGGCAGGCATAGGCGTTGGTGATATCCGTATCAATCAATTAGTCAATTTCTTACAAAGTAAGCTGAATAAAGCCACAGCGGAAGATGAAGACAAAGAGGCGTTACGCTCATTAGAAAATAAAACGGCTACACCAAAAACAACCACGTCAGGTGGTGGCAGTATTGTGGTCGAGGGTGTCGGGAACTTAATGCATCATATCGCACGTTGTTGCCAACCTATTCCAGGCGATAATATCGTTGGATTTATTACCAAAGGGCGTGGTATTTCAATTCACCGTGCAGATTGTGATCAATTAGCTGAGTTACTTTCTCACGCACCAGAGCGTATTGTCGATGCGGTGTGGGGTGAGAATTACTCAAGTGGTTATTCATTAGTGGTGCGGGTTGTGGCTAATGATCGCAGTGGTTTATTACGCGATATCACCACTATTTTAGCTAATGAAAAAGTGAATGTGCTGGGAGTTAGTAGCCGCAGTGATGTGAAGCAACAAATAGCGACTATTGATATGAATATTGAGATTTATAATCTCCAAGTATTAGGGCGTATTTTAGCGAAACTCAATCAATTACCTGATGTCATAGAAGCCAAACGCTTTTCTCATTAAGACATTGGTCACCTTAACGGATAAAATGCCAAGCACAATGTGTCTTGGCATTTTTTTACGAAATTTTGTTAACTCGACATAACGATCACTTTTATATACAAGGCCAGATAATGTCAGAAAACCGTGAAATTTTACGTTTATTAGCCATTATGGCGCAATTACGTGATCCTCAAACAGGCTGTGAGTGGGATAGGGTACAAACCTTTGACACCATAGCCCCCTATACATTAGAAGAAACCTATGAAGTACTGGATGCCATTGCTCGCAAAGATTTTACCGCACTTAAAGAGGAGTTAGGGGACTTACTCTATCAGGTCGTTTTTTATGCCAGAATGGCGCAAGAACAGCAATTATTTGATTTTAATGATGTCTGCGAAGCCATCAGCAATAAATTAGAACGTCGTCATCCACATATTTTTGCTACAGAAAATGAAAATAATTTAGCGACTGAAAAGCATCGTTGGGAAAAAATCAAGGCTCAAGAGCGTGAAGCGAAAGCACAATATTCATTACTTGATGATATTCCTGCTACTTTACCGGCACTGATGAAAGCAGAGAAAATGCAAAAGCGCTGTGCCTCCGTTGGCTTTGATTGGCACGAGCTTTCCCCTGTATTAGATAAAGTGTATGAAGAAATAGATGAAGTGATGGCAGAGGTGAAAAAAGCCCCTAGAGATGATCAACGTATTGAGGATGAATTGGGGGATTTGCTTTTTTCTGTGGTTAATTTATCGCGCCATTTAAAACAGAAGCCAGAGCAGGCACTTAATCGAGCTTGTCGTAAATTTGAGCAACGGTTTAGGTTTGTTGAAAAAATGCTCACAGAGCAGGGTATAAACATAGAAAATGCTTCATTAGAAGAGATGGAGATCAGTTGGCAAAAAGCGAAGGAAAAAGAAATTGAGTGAAGAATGACTCATCATTATTTGTTTTTGTGACATTAAGTGCGAAAAACAATAGATAGAATCTCATTGTTTTTGCTCACTTTTTATAAAAAATTATAAAAGGCGAAATTATAAAAGGTAATTTCGCTTTTTTTATTTTAGGTGGCTTTAAATATCGTTGTTGCATTTGATTTGCTAAAAAGTGTGATTAACCTCAAAAAAATTAAAAGCATGATCATAAGCAAAAGATATGTCACGAAACCTGCTACACTTTATATCGTGAAAAAAATAAAGCATCTATTCTCTAAAAGTGATATCTTAGCTGAAAGGATTAAGCTAAAATGCTTGAGAAATATTTTCACGGGTTTAGTTGATTGAATTTTTACTGTTTTTTCGTGTTTAAACGGATAAGTAATGTGATGAAAAAGAACTTTATACAACTAAGAATGTTTGTAGCGAAAATAAGGTTCGGGTATACTGTGTTCCCGTCCAGTTATATCCATCATCCAAATACACCTAAACTTTCAGGTTCAGCATGAAAACGAATTATATTTTTGTGACCGGCGGGGTCGTATCCTCTCTGGGTAAAGGCATTGCCGCAGCCTCTTTAGCGGCTATACTAGAAGCCCGTGGACTCAATGTCACCATGATGAAGTTAGATCCGTATATTAACGTCGATCCAGGTACAATGAGCCCAATTCAACACGGAGAAGTCTTCGTCACTGACGATGGAGCTGAAACTGATCTTGACTTAGGCCATTACGAGCGCTTTATTCGCACGAAAATGACGCGTCGTAATAACTTTACGACCGGCCGTGTATACTCAGAAGTGCTACGCAAAGAGCGTCGTGGTGACTATCTTGGTGCTACTATCCAAGTTATTCCTCATATCACTAATGAAATCAAAGAACGCATCATCCGTGGCGGTGAAGGTCATGATGTCGTGTTAGTTGAAGTTGGTGGTACTGTCGGTGATATCGAATCACTTCCTTTCTTAGAAGCTATCCGTCAAATGGCGGCAGAAGTAGGGCGTGAGCATACTTTCTATCTGCACTTAACATTAGTGCCTTATTTAGCGGCTTCGGGTGAAGTAAAAACCAAACCAACGCAACACTCTGTAAAAGAGTTACTCTCGATTGGTATTCAACCAGATGCATTAATTTGTCGCTCAGATCGCGTTATTCCAGCTAATGAACGCGCCAAAATTGCACTGTTTTGTAATGTTCCCGAGAAAGCGGTTATCTCATTAAAAGATGTCGATTCCATTTATAAAATCCCTGCACTCTTGAAATCGCAAGGATTAGATGATTATATCTGTAAACGATTCAGCTTGGATTGCCCAGTGGCAAATCTGTCTGAGTGGGAACAGGTTATCTACGAAGAAGCCAATCCTGAAGGCGAAGTTACCATTGGTATGGTTGGTAAATATGTTGAATTACCAGATGCCTATAAATCAGTGATTGAAGCATTAAAACATGGTGGTTTCAAAAGCCGTGTTGCGGTAAATATCAAATTAATTGATTCTCAAGATGTGGAAACTCGTGGTGTAGAAATCCTAAAAGGGTTAGACGCAATCTTAGTTCCAGGTGGTTTTGGTGAACGTGGTGTTGAGGGCAAAATTATGGCTGCTCGATATGCACGTGAAAATAAAATCCCTTATTTAGGCATCTGTTTAGGTATGCAGGTGGCTATGATTGAATTTGCACGTAATGTTGCCAATATGGAAGATGCTAACTCCACAGAGTTTGCACCTGATTGTAAATACCCAGTTATTGCGCTTATTACTGAATGGCGTGATGAGAATGGCAATCTTGAAGTGCGTACAGAAAATAGTGACTTAGGTGGAACAATGCGCCTTGGTGCACAACCTTGTCATTTAAGTGGCGATAGTTTAGTGCGTACTCTGTATGGTAAAAATACGATTACAGAGCGTCATCGTCATCGTTATGAAGTGAATAATCTATTGTTAAAACGTATCGAAGATGCGGGTTTACGTATTGCAGGTCGTTCAGTTGATAACAAGCTGGTGGAAATTATTGAAAATCCAAATCATCCTTGGTTTGTTGCTTGTCAATTCCACCCTGAGTTTACCTCAACGCCACGTGACGGCCATCCGTTATTTGCTGGCTTTGTGAAAGCAGCCTTTGACTACCAAAAAGGCTTGCTAAAATAGGATATGTGAGAAGAGAGCGCGTATCTCTCTTCTCGGAAATTTAACTTGTACAGAGGAAAACCGTATGTCCAAAATCGTTAAAGTACTTGGTCGTGAAATTATCGATTCTCGTGGCAACCCAACAGTTGAAGCTGAAGTTCACTTAGAAGGTGGTTTTGTTGGTATGGCGGCGGCTCCATCAGGCGCATCAACAGGTTCTCGTGAAGCTTTAGAATTACGTGATGGCGATAAGTCACGTTTCTTAGGTAAAGGTGTTCTGAAAGCGGTTGAAGCTGTTAATGGACCAATCGCTAAAGCTCTTTTGGGTCAAGATGCTAAAGACCAAGCTAATATCGATAAAATCATGATCGATTTAGATGGTACTGAAAACAAATCAAACTTTGGTGCAAACGCAATCCTAGCTGTTTCTTTAGCAAACGCAAAAGCAGCTGCTGCAGCGAAAGGTATGCCTTTGTATGAGCATATTTCTGATCTGAACGGTACTCACGGTCAATACTCAATGCCTTTACCAATGATGAATATCATCAATGGTGGTGAGCATGCTGATAACAACGTTGATATCCAAGAGTTTATGATCCAACCTGTTGGCGCGCCTACTCTGAAAGAAGCGGTTCGTATGGGTTCTGAAATCTTCCATCACTTAGCAAAAGTGCTGAAAGCAAAAGGCATGAACACCGCGGTAGGTGATGAAGGTGGTTATGCGCCAAACTTAGAATCTAATGCGGCTGCATTAGCGGCTATCAAAGAAGCAGTAGAAGCTGCGGGTTATGTTTTAGGTAAAGATGTAACTCTGGCTATGGACTGTGCTGCATCTGAATTCTATAACAATGAGACTGGTAACTACGAACTGAAAGGCGAAGGTAAAACTTTCACTTCACAAGAATTCACTCATTACTTAGAAGAGCTGACTAAACAGTATCCAATCGTTTCTATCGAAGATGGCTTAAACGAATCTGACTGGGATGGTTTCGCATACCAAACTAAAGTACTTGGTGACAAAATCCAACTGGTTGGTGACGACCTGTTTGTAACTAATACTAAGATCCTAAAAGAAGGTATCGATAAAGGTATTGCTAACTCTATCCTGATCAAATTTAACCAAATCGGTTCACTGACAGAAACGTTAGCTGCTATCAAAATGGCGAAAGACGCAGGTTATACTGCTATCATCTCTCACCGCTCTGGTGAAACAGAAGATGCAACTATCGCTGATTTAGCAGTAGGTACAGCAGCAGGTCAAATCAAAACAGGTTCTATGAGCCGTTCTGACCGTGTTGCTAAATATAACCAGCTGATCCGTATCGAAGAAGCATTAGGTAGCAAAGCACCTTTCAATGGTCTGAAAGAAGTTAAAGGCCAAGCATAATCGTAATTTCGATTAGAAAGATTTATTAATTTTAAATGGGTGAATGTATTGTTCACCCATTTTTTTTGGCGCTAAATAGGGAAAGTAGGATATTTACACTAGAACAATGGAATAAAAAGTGTGATGCGTAAGAGAAAATAGTGTTCAATTTTTACTCTTTTATTAATAAATCGGTTAATTCTCGTGGATCAGATCCCAATTATAACTTTTGCACATTTTCAATGGAGTGAAATGTTTTTATATTTCACATATAACCTATTTCGTTAACAATTATGGCTTAGTGAACTTAATGTTCACGTCAGCTAATGTGGAGTATTATCATGGATGCGTCCAATTTAGCCCCATCGGCGAAATCAAGCCCGATAAACAAACGAGGGTTAATTATTTTAGCAATCGACGTTGTACTACTGCTGTTATTGCTAGAATTTTTACCCTACGATCCAAAAGCTAATGCAGGTTTAGCGTTAATGGTGTTTGTGGGTGTGTTATGGCTGACAGAAGCTATTCACGTAACTATTACAGCGTTGTTTATTCCAATCCTTGCGGTAGTGCTCGGGTTAATGAACACCAATGAATCGCTAAAATCTTTTGCTAATCCGATTATTTTCTTATTCTTCGGAGGATTTGCATTAGCAACAGCGCTTCATATTCAAGGATTAGATCGCTTAATCGCTAACCGCTTATTGATGATTGCTAAAGGTAAGCTCTCCATTGCTGTCTTGTTACTTTTTGGGGTAACGGCATTACTCTCAATGTGGATCAGTAACACGGCAACTGCGGCAATGATGTTACCGTTAGTGTTAGGGATTTTATCTAACTTAGATATTCGTTCAGAACGTAATACTTTCGTCTTCGTACTATTAGGTGTTGCTTATAGTGCCAGTATCGGTGGTTTAGGTACGTTGGTGGGTAGCCCGCCAAATGCAATTGCTGCTGCGCAACTAAATTTAGATTTTATTACTTGGATGAAGTACGGTGTTCCAATCATGTTAGTGCTATTGCCTATCATGTTTATTGTGATGTATCTGATGCTACGTCCTAACCTAAAACATAAGTTTGATCTGAAATTAGAAGTGTTAGAGTGGAATAACAAACGTGTTATTACCATGATTATCTTCTTAGTAACGGTATTTTGCTGGATCTTTAGCTCCTTTATCAGTAGTGCTTTCGGTGGTGTGAAAGATTTAGATACCGTCATTGCAGTCAGTGCCGCTATTGTCATCGGGGTGACGGGTGTAGCAAGTTGGAGCCAAATTCAGGAAAATACAGAGTGGGGCGTATTAATGCTGTTTGGTGGCGGTTTAACACTGAGCGCAATTTTACAATCTTCTGGTGCAAGTTTGGTTATGGCTGATTTTATGAAAGATACTTTTGGTAACAGCCATTGGTTTGTCATTATTCTTGCTGTAACAACCTTTATTATTGTTTTAACTGAATTCACCAGTAATACCGCCAGCGCTGCGTTACTTGTTCCTATCTTTGCAACGGTGGCACAAGCTTTAGGTATGCCTGTTATGGCGTTAACGATGATTATTGGTATCGGTGCATCATGTGCCTTTATGTTACCAGTGGCAACGCCACCCAATGCTATTGTATTTGGCTCCGGATATATTAAACAGACAGAGATGGTACGTGTAGGTGGAGTACTTAACCTTGTGTGTATTTTAGTTATCTCTCTCTTTGCGTGGTTCTTCTGGTTATAATTACAATTACTAATTAATAAATAAAAGGTATCTATAAAAATAGGTACCTTTTTTATTTTAATTAAATTAGTTTTTTATTTTAATTGTTCTAATTTTTTTAATTTTATTAAATTAGAAAAAAAACAAATTGTACCTATACTTTAATTTCATTCTTTATTCTAATAAAAATAGTAGGTACAGGTTATGATTACAGTTTTAGATTATTTATTAGTAAGATTAAAAGAGTTAGAAATTAAAACTATTTTTGGTGTTCCCGGCGATTATAATTTACCTTTTATTGGTGTTGTTGATAATGATAAAGATATTCAATGGGTAGGCGCATGTAATGAATTAAATGCATCATATGCTTGTGAAGGATATGCACGGATCAAAGGTTTTTCTGCTCTGTGTACAACCTATGGAGTGGGGGAGTTAAGTGCGATAAATGGTGTTGCTGGCGCATTTGCAGAGCAGGTTCCCATTATTCATATTGTTGGCGCGCCTTCTCAGTCAAAGCAAGAGAAAGGAAAAACATTACATCATTGTTTAGCGACGGGTAGGTTTGATGCCTTTGAAAAAATGTATCGTCATATTTCAAAAACAACGGCTGTATTAACATATCACAATGCGACGGAAGAAATTGATAGAGTATTAGAAACATTGTGGCGTTATCGATATCCGGTTTATTTATTAATACCAGAGGATGTCGGTGTGATGAAAGTTAATAAACCAAAGTTACCATTACAATTAACATTACCTCAAAGTAATCCCGACGATTTAAATAAAGTTATTACTCTTCTTGAAAATAAAATTAAGCAATCAAAATCACCATGTATTATTATTGGCGAACAAGTATCACGTTACCAATTAAGAAAACAAGTTGAGAATTTATTAGAAAAAACTAATCTGCCGTTTTTTACTGTATGGGGAAGTAAAGGGGTTGTTGATGAAGGGTGTCAACAGTATGGTGGAATATTATTTGGTGAATTATCTAATCCACAAGGTTTAGATTATATTATAAATTCTGATTTAATTATTAGTCTTGGGGTGAGTTGGGATGAAGTTAATACAGCGGGATTTACCTTCGAGGTTCCCACACAAAATTGCTATCAATTTTATGATACTTATAGCTTAATTGAGGAAGAGAAGATTTATGGCATTTCTTTACTCGATATGCCTAATGCCTTATTAGCCCTTGACTATATTTATCCCCACAACATAGCGTTACTACCGCAAAAAATAGTACCGCCTGATTGGCAAGGACTGATAAAAATAGATTCTATTCCTCTTCTGTTAGATAAAGTCCTTGATGATAATTCGGTTATTCTTGCTGAAGCAGGCAATGCTTTTTTATGTGCTGTTAATCATATATTTTCTGGTAACAGTCAATTAGTGGTCAGTAATATTTGGGCATCCATTGGTTATACTTTACCCGCCGCATTAGGTGTTACTCTTGCATTAGAAAACCAAGGACGTGCCTTTGTTGTTATTGGTGATGGTGCATTTCAGATGACTGCACAAGAGCTTTCTACTTTATTACGCTTAAAACTCAATCCCGTTATTTTTATTGTTAATAATCAAGGTTACGCATTTGAAAAGATCTTTTACGGGCCTAAAGATACCTTTAATGATATCCAAAACTGGAATTACTCACAGTTACCTGAGCTATTTAATTGTGATGCTTATAGTGTGAAAGTGGATAGTCTAGAAGCGTTAGAAACCGTATTACCTTTATTAAAGGTGCATCAAGATAAACTGTGCCTTGTTGAACTTGATATGGATAAACATGACTATTCGGAGCCAATCAGTGAATTTATTGCGTTGCTTAATCAGTATAAATGATGGGTATTAAAATGTTATAAAGTAAACAGCCATCTAACTATCCGCTCGATAGTTAGATGGCGTTAACTGTTTATCAAGGCGCTAAAAACTATTTTTTTAAGTAAAGCGTTAATTGCGTTCCCGGTTTTAACATCTTGATATCAGCATTCCAGCTCATTAATTGCTTAAGATTAATATTGTGACGACGAGCAATACTGTAATAAGAGTCACCTTGACGAACTTTATAGTAACTTGGTGAAGCGCCGGTTGGTTTGCTTGTTGGACGATTGTTCACACTACCTGCATTATGAATTTTTAATGTTTGCCCAACTAATAAGGTACTCTTTGCACTTAATCCATTGAGTCGTTGTAGCTCTTTTACGCTCATATTATAACGTCGAGCAATGGCATAAAATGAATCACCGGAGCGGACTTTATAAATGCCTTCTTGCTTAATCGACTGATTGGCTTTAGCTACTGCTAAACGGATGGTCTTTAAAATCGCTTCGTCAGCAAACGCATTTTGGAACTGCGCAAGTTTATTACGAGGAAGTAAAATAACATGAGGGCCATTTGGTGCGGTGATCCCGCGCTTATAGCCAGGGTTATAGTCTTTTACGGTTGTAATAGGTAATTGGCTAAGTTCAGCGACTTTGCTTAATGTTATCTGTTCGCCAATATCAATTGCGGCTAATGATTTATCGCGATAGTTACTTTTCGGGAAAGTGATATCGGCTTCATTGTCACGGATAACTTTACTTAAGGCGAGAATTTTAGGCACATAATTCATGGTCTCTTTGGGTAATGAAAGTGACCAGTAATCGGTAGGTAGGTTTTTGCTCTCATTAGCTTTTATCGCTTGCATAACACGACCTTCGCCCGCATTGTAAGCGGCTAATGCTAAAGGCCAGTCACTATCAAACATAATGTAAAGGCGCTCAAGCAAATCTAAGGCTGCATTAGTAGAAGCGACAACATCACGGCGACCGTCATACCATTGATTTTGTGCTAGACCATAATAATTAGCTGTGACAGGGACAAATTGCCATAAGCCCGCCGCTTTAGCTGAAGAGGTGACATGAGGATTAAACGCGCTTTCCACCACCGGAACCAGTGCAAGCTCCATCGGTAGATTACGTTTTTCTATTTCCTCAATAATCCAATACATATAAGGCTCTGCACGTAATGCAACGGTTTGTATATGTTTTGGATTATTTAAAAAATAAGTTTCTTGCTGCGAAATCCTTTCATTGTCAGGGATATCCATTTTTAATTCACTTACTACATAACCCCACAAATTGGTTTTTATATCATATTGTGGTTGGTAAGAAGTTGAAGTCCCTAAAGATGTGGGTGTTATCGCAGACAAATCGGGTTTTATGCTCTTAGATTGCTGGCAACCCGCCAATAGCAATATAGAGAACAAAATCACTTTTGTCTTCATGTTCGAAAATTAGTCCTGTGTGTTTTTTGCCCTAAATAATACTAGTGTTCCCAAATAAAACAACCGATAGGAACTAAAAGTTGTCTTTTAATTCTCTTAATTTTGTAAATGTCTTTATTGGAGCATAAGTATTAGAAGTTATACCTAAAATTCTTTGTAAATCAATATCGTCAGATTTTAGAAAAAGATTAATATTCTTTTCATTTTTCAGTGTTATTGGCACTGTTGGTTGCAAATGATGGCGCATTTCAGTAACTTGGTTTAAATAATCGGTAATATCAGGATTTTTTGGCATAATATGGTGCGCAAAGGTCAAATTAGCTAATGTATACTCATGGGCACAACAAATTAAGGTGTTATCAGGTAATGCCATTAACTTTTGTAATGAGCTAAACATTTGTTGTGCACTACCTTCAAATAAACGTCCGCAACCGCCGGAAAATAGCGTGTCACCGCAAAATAAATAAGGTTCGCTATAGTAGGCGACATGACCTAATGTATGGCCTGGTGTTCCGATGACTAAAAAAGAAAAAGAATCAATAATAATGTGTTCTTGATCATGAATAATTTTATTAGCGCCTTTAGTTTGTGTTTCTTGTGGACCAAAAACCTCAATGTTAGGATATTTACTAACCAACCCAGCAACACCACCGACATGATCTTCGTGGTGATGAGTTAACAAAATAGCGACAGGTGTTAATGAACGTTGTGAGATAGTATCTATAACCGGTTTGGCTTGGGAAGGATCGACAATCACACATTCACTATTTTCATTACTTAATAGCCAAATGTAGTTATCGGATAAAGCGGGAATTCTGATAAGCTCCATAAAGTTACCTTACTTATAAATATAAAAGGGTTAAACGATGAAAGCAGCGCGTTCGGGAAAACCAATTTGTATGCCAAGCTCTTGGCGTAATATTCCTTGGGGAGAATATTACCGCATGGCAATTGAATTGCGATTACAAAATTGGTGGCCGAAAATATACGGTTTTCATATGCTTAAATTAGGTCAACTTAGTGCTGAACTCGATACTAAATCCAGTATGGTCTCACATCAAGTTAACGTGACTACAACGACGACAAACACAGATGTTATGGCGTCTCTCAATTATCTGCCATTTGAAAATAAATCGGTTGATGTCTGTCTTATGGCTCATGTTTTAGATTACAGTGCAGACCCTCATTGGTTATTAAGAGAAGCCGATCGTGTATTAGTGGATGACGGTTGGATCATCCTATCAAGTTTTAATCCTATCAGCCTATTAGGTATAGGAAAATGTACGCCTATTTTACGGCATAAACAGCCCTATTATTGTCGGATGTTTTCACTTCGTCGCCAAGTTGATTGGCTAAGTGTGCTTAATTATGAAGTGATAACACAACAGAACTTCCAGATTATGCCATTTTCCCGTCCCGTAAAACGTGATGGTAAGCGCTATCATGTCGGGGGATGTTTAAATTTAATATTAGCGCGTAAAAGAACACTTCCTTTAACACCCACCGCGATGAAGTTTGCATTACCGCGTATGAGTGTAAAAGGCAGAGTTTTAGGCGCTACACGTAATCGACCTGATTAATATCACTATCTGCCGTTATTACTCTCAGGTTTTATCTTGTTGACTTTCTAGATAGCCAGTATCTTCTTTTGTGGGAGATTGCGCGGCCGCTTTGGCCAGTTCATCACAGCGTTCATTTTCGTCATGACCGGCGTGACCTTTAACCCAATGCCATTCAATTTCATGACGCTCAATGGCTTTATCAAGACGCTTCCATAAATCAACATTCAGCACAGGGCTTTTATCTGCTTTACGCCATTGGCGTTTTTTCCAACTATGTATCCACTTGGTAATTCCCTGTCTGACATACTGGCTATCCGTAGTCAGTGTAATTTTACAAGGGAATTTTAACGCTTCTAATGCTACGATAGCAGCAAGGAGTTCCATGCGGTTATTGGTGGTCATAAAAAAACCTTCACTAAGGGTTTTTTCATGCTGTTGGTAGCGTAAAATTGCACCATAACCACCAGGACCTGGGTTGCCTAAACATGAACCATCGGTGAATATTTCTACCTGCTTGTGCATAAAGGCGACTTATCCTTTTTAAGTAATACGAAAAATTAACCCTAAGTCTGACATAAAAACGGATTATGAGCACTCCAATCACACGACAAATTGTACTAGATACCGAAACAACCGGTATGAACAAACTGGGCGTTCACTATGAAGGCCATAATATCATTGAAATTGGTGCCGTTGAGGTTATCAATCGTCGCTTAACTGGGCGAAATTTCCATGTTTATATAAAACCAGAAAGATTGGTTGATCCTGAAGCTTTTGAAGTTCACGGGATCAGTGACGAATTTTTAGAGGATTGTCCTTCATTTGCAGAAATAGCAGATGAGTTTTTAGCGTATATTCGTGGTGCAGAATTAATTATCCATAACGCCTCGTTTGATATCGGCTTTATGGATTATGAGTTTCAGAAGCTTAACCGTGATATTCCTCTCACAGAAACTTTTTGCCAAATAACCGATAGCCTTGCTATGGCAAGGGAGTTATTTCCTGGCAAACGCAATAATCTAGATGCGTTATGTGACAGATATTTAATTGATAACTCCAAACGAACACTGCACGGCGCATTATTAGATGCCGAGATCCTCGCCGATGTTTACTTAGCTATGACCGGTGGGCAAACCGCATTAGCTTTTTCAATGGAAGGTGAACCGAGCGAAGAGCAAAAAGGGGATGATATACAACGTATTGTACGACCAGTGCGTGGATTAAAAGTAATAAAAGCCTCTGCAGAAGAGTTAGTTGCGCACGAAGCTCGGTTAGATTTAGTGGTGAAAAAAGGAGGCCACTGTTTATGGCGTCCAGCGCCTGCTTCTAATGATGAAACGGCATAAAGGTAAAGTGATATAAATAGAGTGTTGAGATTAAAAACTATCCAAACGCATCTTTTTGTTAGAAAAATAGTTGACGACAAGGTAAGAGATTCGTAATATTCATCTCGTCCGAAAGGATACGCGGAGCGGTAGTTCAGTTGGTTAGAATACCTGCCTGTCACGCAGGGGGTCGCGGGTTCGAGTCCCGTCCGTTCCGCCAGAATTTATCATTTTGATGTATTAACTGACATCAAAATAATTAGAAACCGTATCGCTTTAAGCTGATGCGGTTTTTTTTTGCCTAAAATAAAAATAGTATCATTAAATTATTTAGTCAGTATTCTGTCGACACTCACGTCTTCTATTACAGATAGATATCTAAGTTTATTACTTTTGTCTCTGTTTTCTACCTCCATTTATTTGCTATTAAATAAGAGCAATTCATATCAATTGGTAGCTTTATTTTACTTATTACATCTCGTTATCGAGAATGGTAACTATTATCGTTATAGTTTTAATTCGTATTAGCTTGCTATAATATCGCTTATACCTAGCGTGGGGTAACTAACAGGCTAACATTCCATGAGCGAAAATAGAGCGTCTAAACAACACTCAAGTAAAACAACAAAAGCAAATATAGTGAAGGAATATCAGCGACAGATACTTCGTCGTTTCTTTTACTTAACGATATTAGGGGGCGTGTTATGTAGCGTTTTGATCCTTGATTTTACTTTAGGGCCTTCAGGATTATCGCTGACTGAACTGTGGAATACACTAATATCGCCAGAAACTGCCGATGCTGGCACTCGGGTTATTGTGTGGGATATCAGGCTACCTTACTCCCTTATGGCGGTTGTTGTTGGAATGTCACTCGGGTTAGCGGGTGCTGAAATGCAAACTATACTCAATAACCCGCTGGCAAGTCCCTTTACGCTTGGCGTCTCTTCTGCCGCTGCTTTTGGTGCTGCTTTAGCGATTGTTTTAGGAATTGGTATTCCGGGGGTTCCTGCACAGTGGTTTATTTCAGTTAATGCGTTTATTTTCGCATTACTGGCAACGTTGTTACTGGACTTTATCTCACGTTGGATGCGAGTTTCTACCTCTGGAATTATTCTCTTTGGCATAGCGTTAGTGTTTACTTTTAATGCTGCCGTTTCCATTATGCAATTTATCGCTAACGAAGATACGCTTCAGGGATTAGTGTTCTGGACAATGGGTAGCCTTAATCGGGCATCGTGGGATAAGTTATACATTTTATTGGTTGTATTAGTGATAATCTTCCCCTTGTCATTGATGAATGCTTGGAAACTGACGGCACTTTGTCTAGGGGAAGATCGTGCGATGAGCTTTGGGATCAACGTCAGACGCTTACGCCTAACAACATTACTTCGTATTAGCATCATTTCTGCCTTGGCGGTGGCATTTGTTGGCCCAATAGGTTTTATTGGATTAGTCGCTCCTCATATTGCTCGGATGACTGTTGGCGAAGATCATCGTTTTTATTTGCCCGCAAGTGCCCTTATTGGCGCATTGGTATTATCGATAGCTTCTTTAGTCTCCAAAAACCTTTTATCTGGTGTGATTATTCCGGTGGGAATTGTGACTTCTCTTGTGGGTATCCCTTTCTTTGTTAGTATCATTTTGCGTCATCGCGGGAGAATATAATGGACACGGGATTAAATGCTGGGTTGCGTATTGAAAAGCTTTCTACGGGATATTCGAAGCGAGAAATAATTAAAGAATTAACGGTCTCACTGCTTCCACGAGGGAAAATTACTGTTCTTTTGGGGCCTAATGGCAGTGGTAAATCGACGTTGTTAAGAGCGCTTGCTGGGCTTAATAGCGCACAAGGAAAGCTTTTTCTTGGTGATGATGAATTACTCTCCCTCTCTTTTTCTAAACGAGCAGAGCAGGTGGTTTATTTGCCACAAACTCTACCTGCGGGTGTTCATTTGAGTGTCTTGGAGTCAATTCTGGTTGCAAGACGAGCTTTAGGTAAACATCGTTCTCATTCAGCGAATGATCAAGTTATAGATCTATTAGAACAGCTGGGAATTTCACATTTAGCTATGCGATATCTTGATGAGTTATCCGGTGGGCAAAAACAATTGGTGGGGCTTGCTCAATCACTTATTCGACGACCAAGTTTATTATTGCTAGATGAACCACTCAGCGCGCTCGATCTTAATTATCAGTTTCATGTGATGGAATTAATCGCGAGAGAAACCAAGAAACGTAATATGATTACTGTGGTTGTTGTTCACGATATTAATATTGCATTACGCCATGGAGAGTATGTATTAATGCTTAAAAATGGGGAGCTAGTTGCCAATGGTTTACCAACTGAGGTGATCACACCAGAAATACTCGCCGATGTTTATCGCGTTAGCGCCCGTATTGAACGATGCTCTAGAGGCCATCCCCAGGTCTTAATTGATGGGATGATAAATGATACATAGCATTTTTAAACCACTCAAATAATTGTATTTGATATGATGACTATACTTATTTGAGTGGTCTTTGATCGATTCAATTTGGTTTATATTTACCATTGATAATACGCGTGGCTTGTTTTATTAAAGGTAAATCAATCATCTCCCCATTAATCTGAAAAGCATAACTGGCTGTTGATTGCTTAACCACTTCTTGTGCCCATTTAATTTTTTCCTCAGTAGGTTTAAATGCCTTATTAACAATATCTATTTGATCTGGATGAATACAGAGTTTAGCGCCAAATCCAAGAGCGCGAGCATGGTTGGCATCCATTAATAATGTATTAGGTGTGCAAAATTCAGGGGTGACACAGTCAATAGGGGAGATGAGGTTGGCAATGCGTGAAGCGATAACGATTCGGCTTCTTGCGTATAGCAACGCTTCTGCTGTTTGTTGGCAATCAATATCTAGTGAGTAATCTAATGAGCCGAATGCTAATCTTGTTACACCACTATTGGCAATCTCTTCACAATGGTGCACTCCACGCGCTGTTTCTATAATACCTATAAATGGTCGCTTTGATATAGCCAGATGAAGTTTTGATTTTATATAGGAAAGTATTTCCGCATCTTCCAGTTTTGGGATCATTACTCCTGTCATTAGCGTTTCATTTAATGAATTTAATAGATCAACATCGTTTTTAAATTCTTTCTCTTTAGGATGATTTATTCTGATATATATACTGGTGTTAATGATGGTGTTATTTATTGTCGTTAGCCAATTTTGAATGTTGTCACGTCCGAGCGGTTTTTCATCAGGATGAACCGCATCTTCAAGATCAAGAATGATCGCATTTGCACCATAAGTTAACGCTTTGGAAATCATAACTTTTTTATTAGCAGGGACAAACAGATAGCTAATCTCTTCGTTCATATTTACCTACCTTAGTAATAAATATAATGTATCTTCCATAAAAACGAATAATTATGAGAATGAGATTGATTATTATTTACATCATCATTTTCTGATGGTAGCTTACTCATCAACCTTTTTCAAGACGCTCGAAAAAGTAAAAAAAGGTTAAGTAACCCCCCAAGATAGATAAATTTAAATTAATTGTTTAAGCCTTATTTCTTTGGGAGAAAAATGATGGAGACGGTAGAGAAAAAAAGTATTGCAGGGCAACAAACTGCTATACAAACAGATTTTTCAACACGTAATGCCCTTGCTCGTATCATTCGCTGTCTTTTTGCAGAAAAATTATTGGATGATAATAAACTGCAAGTTTTTAATGATGAAAATAACGTTAAGTACCCGCTTTCTGATGGGATACATATCCTTCAATTTAATCAAACGACCGTTTTTCCTGCAAATACCGTTATTCATCGCGGTGATATTATCCTTAAATCAATGGATGGGCGCCACCGAATGGTGCAATCCCATGAAGAACTCATGGAGATACTGAAAAACGAGCTTAGTTTCACCCCTACAACGGAGGGAATAACAAAATTCAATAAAGATGTAGCAAACAGTATCCATAATGATCGATTAGCTAGAGCACATCGGTCAAAGTGGCGGGATACGATTTCTAATGAGATGGCACAAGAGGGAACATCTTGTTTTATTGAATGGATAACTCGTCATTACAGTCGGCGTGATGGTGCAACTTTTCTCGATCAGTGGGGCGCTCTTGAAGGTCATTCTTATTACCCAACTTGGAAGTCTAGACCCGGTTTAAGCGATGATGATATTGTTGCACTATCAGCTGAATTTGGTGCACGAGTTAATCTGCGTATAGCAGCCATACAAACCGATATGGTTTATTGTGAGAAGATGCCCCATATTCAGGATATCCATCAATGGTTTTCATCGGCTTTTCCAACCGTTTGGAATAAATGGTGTGAGTGGCTTACAAGTCAACACCAAAACCCACAAAAATGGTTACCTATTCCTCTGCATCCTTGGCATCTTGAACACTGGATCATTGCGCATTTCTCAAAAGAAATAGATGAAGGCATTCTTCTACCATTAGGCCCTCAACTTGAGACCGCGGCATCCATGTCGTTTAGAACCATGCTTCCTACCGCATCTAGATCACCCTTTATCAAATTACCTGTTGCTATCTGGATGACTAGCGAAATGCGCAGCCTTCAAGCCAAATCTATTCATATGGGGCCACGTATTAGTACGATTATTGAGGATATTTTGCGGGTGGATAAGGATTTTGATGGCAAGCTGGACTTTTTCCGAGAAGAAGTGGCGTGGCATTTTCGTCATAACGTGCGTATGGATGACGCTGAAGGTAAGTTTCTCTCGGTTGTATTTCGTGATACGCAAGCATGGGAAAGAAACGATAATTTAATCGCTATCACAGTTGCATCATTATTTACTGAGCTCCCACATAAACCCCAACCCCTTATCAGCGAGCTGATCGCATTATCAGGCGACTTACCTGAAACATGGTTTCGTAATTATACCAAAGTCATACTGAAACCGGTTTTAGCGATGTATTTAATTTATGGCATTGCCCTTGAGGCACACCAACAAAATACGCAAGTTTTATTTGATGATTCCGGTCGTGCGGTCACCATGCTTATTCGTGATTTTGGTGATGGACGCTGTTGGGCTCCAGCACTGCGTCAGCAAGGTTATGAGCTTCAACCTTATATCTGGCCCGGCATTTTACCCACGGTGTTTGAAGATGATATTGAACCTGTCAGAACCTTCGTTGTAGACGCCTGTCTTGTCAGTCATTTACATGAAATTGCGCTTTGTTTAACTCAACTTTATGACATCCCTGATACCCGCATATGGACTGTGATCGGCGAAGAGCTTGAACTTGTGTTTAAAGCACTTCAACCCAGAGTAGAGGCGGATTTTTGGCACAAAGAGCGTGAACATTTTCTCCACCACCCTTGGTATACCCGCTCATTAATGAGCATGCATTTACAGCAATATACTGATTACCGTCTTCAGCATGGACTTAACAATCCGTTAGCTGGTGAATAAGTAGATAACTCTAAGATCTGAGAGAATAATAATGATCACAAACAAACATTTTTTAGCATTGACTATTGCAGCAAGTTTAATTCCTGATTTCGTCAGCGCGGAAGAGAGAATTATTGTTAACGCAGAGCGCGTTAACTCCCAAACTAAAGGTAGGTTATCACAACAAGCCAACATAGGTTTATTGGGAAATAAAGATATCCAAGATATTCCATTTAGTATTAAGGGATATACCTCGAAATATATTGAGCAACGACAGGCTAAAACACTTGGCGATGTAATAAAAGATGATCCATCCGTTCAAGTGACATCTCCGTCAGGTGGTATTCTTGATTCCTTTATGATCCGAGGATTCCCTATCGGAGAAGGTAATATTGGTGAAGTTGCCCTTAATGGTGTTTATGGTGTAGCGCCAAATTATCAGTTATTACCTCAATATTTAGAGCGAATAGAATTACTAAAAGGGCCTGGGGCGGGGCTTTATGGTATCTCCCCCAATGGCGGTGTTGGCGGTGTCGTTAACGCCGTGACGAAAAGACCTACTCGTCAGGGAACTAAACAGATTACTACCACTTGGGGATCTGATAATCAACTTGGTGCCTATATAGATGTAGGTAAATTGTGGGTAACCCCAGACGGTGAAATGTGGGGCGTCCGATTTAATGGTGGTGGTAGTGGTGGAGATCTGGCGCTTGATAATACTCATAAAAAAACGGCATTAGGTGCACTCGCTCTTGACTATGGAAAAGATGGATTCACCGTTTCAGTTGATTTATTCGATCAATATCAATATGTCAAATCACCTAATCGCCCTTTTATTGTCTTAGCGGGTATCGATGTTCCTAAGGCGCCTAATGGTCGACGGAATATTGCCCAAAAAGGGATGTGGTGGAACACCCGTGATCAGGGCGTATTACTGCACAGTTCATACGAGCTTAACGATAATCTAACACTCTTCATGAATGCAGGTGGTGGTCGTTCAATCGTTTCACGTATCTCTGAGCAAACCCCAAAGATTATTAACGATAATGGGGATGTCGAATCGGCAATCACTAATTATCGCTTTAATGTACATCGTTATATTTTTGAAACCGGTATTAGAAGTTACTTTTCAACGGGCGCCATTGATCATCAGATGACATTACAGGCCAGCTATTATCATGACCGTCTTGCTGTTGCGGGTAATGTAGGAAAACAAAAGGTGAGTTCTAATATTTATTCACCATCAGAAGTCGATGTTACCCTACCATCATCTCCAGCAAGCGTCCCCAAAGTATCTTCTAGTCAATTAACTAGCTTTGCCGTTTCGGATACCATGACCATATTGAATGGCAGTGTGGATATTATCCCCGGGATACGTTTGCAAAGAGTACAGGCCGATAACTTTATGGCTAATGGACAGCGTTCGGCCACTTATGATGAATCAGCGGTGACGCCAATGTTGGGGCTGGTTTACCATCCTTTAGAGTCTGTTTCGCTCTATGCCAACTATATTGAAGGGTTAAGCAAAGGTGATATAGCCCCGAGTTTTGCAAAAAATGCCGGCCAAGTGATGCGTCCTTATCGCTCGCGACAGTACGAAGTTGGGGTTAAGTATGATAACGCGGGAATACAAAGCAGCTTGGCTCTTTTCCAGATAACCAAGCCTAGTGGTGCTATCGACAGCACTGATAATATATTTAATGCTAATAGTGAGCAACGAAATCGTGGCGTTGAAGTTAACCTTTCAGCGCAGGTGCTGGATAATTTACAAATCTCAGGCAATCTTTCTCTTATTGATGCTGAACTTATCAAATCGCCTAAATCTGATATCCGTGGTAACAAACCCGTTGGCGTTTCTCCTCTACAAGCAAATGTAGGGGTGGAATATGACCTTCCTATTTTGCATGGGTTGTCATTAAACAGTTATGTCAATTATAGCGCAAAGCAATATGTCAATCAGGCAAATACACAGTCTATCAATCCTTGGACAACGGTAGATATGGGAGCCTCCTATAAAACACGTGTCTATGGTGCGCCTACCACTTTCCGTTTTGATGTACAGAATCTATTTAATCACCATTACTGGTCTGGTGTCGCGTCATATACCACTATTGCACAGGGAGCACCACGTACTTTCCTTGCCTCGGTAAGTGTTGACTTCTAAGAGGGTTCCATATGTCTTCGTTGTTAAATACTTATTACCGAGCAAATGAATCTTGGCAGATCGCTATAACCCAAGTATTACCCCCTTATATCGATCCGGTTATTATCCGTTGGTTGGAGACATCCCCTGATACCCTTGTTCATTTAACACAGATATATGGTTCACCCCTTAATATTGTCTGGCCTCATACTGTGGAGCAGAACGTTAATGCCATGGTCGAAGTCGCCAAAACATTTGGTATACAAACCAATTTGTATTATGGGGTTAAAGTCAATAAATCACAGTCATTATTACAAGCCGCTGTTGCTGCGGGAACTGGGGCGGATGTATCTAGCCTATATGAACTCAATGATGCTATTCGTGCGGGATGTAAAGGTACAGAGTTGTGTGCCACAGGCCCTGCAAAAACAACGGCGTTTTTACAGGCGTTAATAGTGCAAGGGGCACGGATTGTTATTGATTCTATTGAGGAAATGGACGAGCTTATCCACCTTGCTACAAGGTGGATAAGTCCATCAGGACGTATAAGTATACTGCTGCGTTTTCGTCCTGAGTCTAATCATATCAGTCGTTTTGGTATGTCATCCGCTGAGATCATGACAGCGCTTGAGAAACTTAATTATAGTGACCAAGTAAAGGTTGATGGATTCCATTTCCATCTTAGTGGTTACTCTTCGGTATCTAGGATCAAGGCTTTTTTTGATACCTTACCCTTGATTAGCTACGCACGTGCTTTGGGTTACTCCCCTTATATTATCGATATTGGGGGAGGGTTACCTGTTCAGTATGTAGATAGTCATTGTTATAAGAAATGGCTCTCTACGCAAACACATAAAGACTATCGTACTCGACGAATTCCTGATTCTTTCTATCCATATGGTGGAGAGATAAATGCCCAAGGGTGGCTCACTGAGTTTCTAACTGGAGCCGATCCCACAGGTAAAAGAGTTTGTGATGCATTAATTGAGGAAGGATTAACACTTTGCCTTGAACCCGGAAGGAGCTTGGTTAATCAAAGTGCGATCAGTGTATTTCGTGTCTGTCGAGTTCGTCCATATGATCATGTCGGACACGTTATTTTTGTCGAAGGAACTAGTTTTAGTGCATGTGAAACGTGGTTTAATTCTGAATTCTTAAGTGATCCTCTCCATATTTATCGAAATAACCATCAGCCACTTTCTTCTGCTGGAAATGCTTGGATTGCAGGTCATAGCTGTTTGGACGACGATGTTATCACCAATCGTTTGATCGCTTTTGCACACCTACCAAAGCCAGGTGATTTACTGATATTTGCTAATACCGCAGGTTACCAAATGGATTTACTGGAAAATCAATTTCATCGGCATCCGTTGCCCACAAGATTAACTGCGGTCATAAACTCACATCAAAAACCTATATTTACCATTGATAATTAAGGACTTTTAATATGGTTTTTAGCAAAGTAACTGATTTAATTGGTAATACTCCTATCATTCAATTACCGCTACTGCAATCGGATACGCGTCTTTATATCAAAGTGGAGAAAAATAATCCCGGAGGCAGTATGAAAGATCGCATGGCGAGAAATATGGTTGTTGCGGCACTGAAATCTGGAAAGATCAAGCCTGGTAGCACAATTGTGGAGTCGTCATCAGGAAATACGGGCATTGGATTGGCAATCGCTGCTATCGAATTTGGGCTTCGATTTATCGCGGTGGTCGATCACCATGCTGCCCAAGATAAAATTGCTATCATGCGCGCTTTGGGGGCTGAGATCCGCTACGTTAAAGGCGACTATGGTGAAAATGAAGTTGCTGTTGTGGAGCGCCAACGTATGGCGGCTGAAATAGCCAATGAAATTCCCGGCGCTATCTTTATGAATCAATCAGATAATGCAGCCAATGCGGGAGGATATGCAGATCTGGTACGTGAACTTATTAGTCAGATTGGCAAAATTGATGCGTGGGTTGGATGTGTAGGTACGGGTGGCTCTATGACAGGGATAGCCCATGGATTAAGGGTTCACAATCCAGATCTTGTAACCATTGCCGTAGAGCCGGAAGGCTCCATCGTATTCGGAAAACCCGGTAAACCATACTATCAATCAGGTACAGGCACCCCACAAGGCGATACAGTGGGGTTAGTGTTGGATTACAGTTGTATTGATTATGGCGAACAAGTCTCTGATGTATGTGCTTTTGAAACAGCTCGTTACCTTGCTCGTCGTTTTGGTTTACTGGTTGGTGGCTCTACAGGGGGAGTGGTATATAAAGCGCTGGAGTTGATTAACAATAGTACAATTTGCGGAAATGTTGCACTTGCTATGGCTGACGGTGGTGAAAAATATCTGCAGACAATTTTTAATGACACATGGCTTAAAGAGCGAAATTTAATATCGGAGTCAGTCTGGGAACAACTTGATAATTGGTTTTCTTTGCCAACTTGTTTGGGGGATAGCAGATGATCCCAAATGAGAAATTGAGAGTAACACTATGTGGAGCCGGTCGAACGGGGCATCTTGCGGCAATTTTATTTAGCTTAAATCCTGCGATTGACGTCACTCTTTACAGCAGTCGCTCAGAAACTGTGACAGCATATAAAGAAAATGATCATCAACTTCAGGCGGTGATGCCTGATGGTCAAGTTATTAAAACCCGTTCGGTTAGGATGACAGAAGCCATTGATGAGGCGTGCTCTGAGGCAGATATCATCATTATTACGACACCAAGTCATGTACGTGAAAGTTTACTTCAACGTATGGTGCCAATACTGCCGAAACATAAAAACATCTTTGTGGGCGCCATTCCCGGTTTTGCTGGCTTTGACTGGCTGGCTGAAAAAACGTTAGGCGATGCACCCAATATTGTTATATGGGGAATGAAAGATGTTCCCCATATTGCATTTGATCTACAACCGGGAAAAAGTGTCAGAATGGGGGGCGGAAAATCACAACTCTATGTAGCTGTGCATGGAAGAGAAAAACCGCAATATACCAATCTTCTTCTCAATTACCTCAAACAACTTTATGACTCACCTATTACGCTACTGACCGATTATCTAGAAATTACCCTAACGCCAGGAAATCCTATTATGCACAGCTCTGTTATCTATGGCCTTATCGGTCCATGGGGACAGTGGCACAATAGGCCTTTTGAGAGCATTCCATGTTGGTGGAACGATTGCCCTGAGTTGGGTGCTTATTTTCTTGCCCGCTGTGATAGGGAGAATCAAGCGTTATGTAATAAAGCAGAAGTTGTATTGGGGATTAATCTCAGTTCCGTGCAGCCATTACAGCAGGAAATAGTAGCAGCATATGCGGGCTCAATTGCTGATCCGCGAACATTACTCAGTGTGTTGCGAACGAATAAGGCCTATCAGGGTATTCCTTTACCTCTTATTTCTACAGCACAATCCCATGGTTATATTTTTGACAAACAACATCGGGTTTTTCAGGAAGACATTGCCTATGGACTAGCGCTTCTTGTTGCTCTTGGGGAACGTCTTCGAGTACCAACACCCTATATAAGAGAAATATATGATTGGTGTTGTGGTTATATGGGAGGAAATCTGCCTCACCCTCAGATCCCAATGGATTGGCCAATAATAAGGGTGAAATAGTATGCGTGTTACCGGCAGTGTCATTTTTATTGTCCAGTTTTTATTTATCGTACAGCTACTCTCAATGGGAGCAATGGAAATGAGTGGTCCTTTTTGGCCGCTTCATCTCGAAAGTATGGCGTCGACAGAGCTACTGAGTATCGTGGGAACCGGCGTGTATATCGCACCTATGTTGGGCGTTATGCTAACCAGTACCTTTTGGGGACGAATAGGCGATAAAACTGGCAATAAAGTGATGATGATCCGTGCACTGATGGGGCTTGCATTAACACAATTGGGGCTCGCTTTTGCCAATGATGTCTGGGTAATACTGCTACTACGTTTTTTACAGGGAACTTGTGCGGGGTATATTGCACCTGCTCAAGCTTATGGTATTGCCATGATCCCCATAGCACAACGTATTCGGCTTTTGGCATGGTTACAAGTATCTACCAATGCAGGATCGTTAGCTGGAGCCATTGCTGGTGGGGCGATCCTCGATTTACTGAGTTTCTTTTGGATAAACTTCGGGGCATTTATCATTTGTACGTTATGTGCACTACTGGTTTTTTTCATACTACCGAATGATTTACCGCGCCACGCTTCATCCAATTGCGTCACTTCCTCAACAAATAAAGCAAAAGCGATATCATCAATTAACCACAGCGTCATTGTGGGCTTACTTACCATACTGGGTTTGTTATTAGTGAGCCGCATGATCACACAAACCCCTTTTTCTCTTTATGTCAGTAGCGTATTTAATGCCCCTAACTGGTTAACAGGGGTCGCTTACGGATTGCAGGCTACAGGTGTGATTGTCTCAGCCGCCCTCTGGGCAAGATGGTTTGAAGCACACAACATATCTCACGCACTCTATCGAATGGTGGGGATCATTGCGGGATGTTTTATTGTGACCTTACTGCTAGCAGCAGTAAGAGAAATAAGCTGGTTTATCGGACTTTATTTTTTGTGGGGCATTCTTCTTGGGGCAACAACGCCAGTATTAACCGCATTGATATCTCGCTCAACCGCTGAAAGTAAACAGGGTTATATTTTGGGGCTGGTGCAAAGTATTAGCCAGTTTGCCTCTATTGTTGGTATTGCGCTGGGGGGCGGAATACTTGTTTGGCCTGGGTTGTCCACGTTGTTTTTATGTGTGGCGGTGATGTATTGCATTACTTTAATTATTACGCTGAAAATGAGTTATTCTTCAAAAAACACTAACAAAAAATAGGTTATTAATCATGATATTACGATTTATATTTTCTATTGTATTGTTGTATTCATCAATGGCTTACTCACAGCAAGTTGTAACACCTGTTACTGATCTACTTGGCAGAACCGTGAATGTCAAATTACCGGTACAGCGCGTCATTTTGGGGGAAGGACGACAGCTTTATTTAGTGGCTATGTTTGATAAAGAAAATCCAGCACAAAGGATAGTCGCTTGGCGAAAAGATTTAATACAGTCCGATCCTGCCACATGGCAGCAGTACCGACAACAATTTCCACAGTTGGCAAAAATCCCTACCTTTGGTGGCAGCGAACAAGGAACGTTTGATATAGAGCAGGCGATTAATCTGCAACCTGATGTCATCATCATGAATATGGACGCACGCAATACTATTGTTGATGCTGGACACGAAGCAGCATTAGCCCGAGCGGGTATTCCCATTGTTTATGTCGACTTTCGCTATGATCCTATTGCACACATTCCTCCAACAGTGACGTTATTTGGTAAATTATTTGGCCAACCAGATCGCGCAGAAGCTTATTTAACATTCCGTGATAAAGAGTTACAACGAGTGACATCTCGAGTTGAACAATTACAAGGGACATTGCCAAAAGTATTTTTAGAGCGTCTTGGGGGCTATTCAGAAGAGTGCTGTATGACCTTTGGTAAAGGGAGTTTTGGCCGTTTTGTTAAAATAGCGGGGGGGGATAATATTGCTGACAATCTTGCTCCGGGAACCTTTTTTACGCTAAATCCAGAAAAAGTGGTTGTTGCAAATCCCGATATTGTGATTATTACCAGCGGCAATTTTCAGGCATTTGTGCCGGGTGGAAAGTGGATCCCACTTGGGCCGGGGATTAATATTCAACAATCTAAACATCGACTCGCATGGTTTACAACTCGCCCTGCTTATGTTGATAGTAATGCTCGCCGTCGTGGCGCATTTTTTGCTATTTGGCATCAGTTTTATAATAGTCCCTATGATGTTATTGCTATCCAGCAGCTAGCTAAGTGGATACATCCCCAATTATTTGCTGATCTTGATCCTGATGACACATTCCGTCGTTTACATCAAGAATTTCTACCCATCTCATATCAGCCGGGATATATGATTGATTTGGAAAAAGAGGGGAGGTAAATATGGAGTATGATGTCGTGTTATATCCCATTGCCTTGCTCCGTCCTTCAGAAGAAGTCAACATGGCTCATGTTGAAGCTTTAACTAAGGAAATAGTTCGTTGCCAAAGATGGACAACACCTATACCCATTGAAAAAGAGACCGGAATTATTATGGACGGTAATCATAGGTATCAAGTCGCTCATCATCTTGCTCTCACTTATATTCCTTGTGTGTTGCTTGATTACACTGATACACGCATAACTGTGTATGATTGGCAGAATGGACGAGCGTTTAGCCCATTAAGAATAAGGGAGCAGATATTAAAGCAAGGTAATATTTTCCCTTATAAAACTACTCGACATCTATTTTCTCCAAGCCTTCCGGCCGTTAATTTTCCGCTTGAACAGTTAGTTGAAAAAATAGCCAGTAATCATCTGAATGTTTTCAAGTTAGGTGTTGGTAGGTGACCATTAACAGCGGGAAAATTAAATAGCTTAGTATTTATTTGATTTGATGGATAAAACAGCAACGTAATTTTAGCTTGATTAGTCGTATCAAGCTAAGGTTTAATAAGATACTTCTTAATTGCGCAAATAAAAGTCATTTTTCATTTTTGTTGCGCAACAATGTGGTGGTGTAATGTTATTTCCCGCGTTTATCGTAATAAATGCTGTTTAAATCAAAGAATTATTGATTTTCACTGATTACGATAGCCACCTTTGTGGATTTTTTATATTGCGGTTTTTTGCCCGCATTGAGAGAATCAGCTATCTAGATGCTTTTTATCCGACTTGGAGTAGAAAATGACCACTCGTAAAACCCTTGCAAATGCGATCCGTTTTTTAAGCATGGATGCAGTGCAAAAAGCCAAATCAGGGCACCCTGGTGCACCTATGGGCATGGCTGATATTGCAGAAGTATTATGGCGTGATTTTTTAAATCATAATCCAACTAATCCTCACTGGGCAGATCGTGACCGTTTTGTTTTATCTAACGGCCATGCTTCAATGCTGATTTATAGCTTATTACATCTGTCTGGTTATCAAGTTTCTTTAGATGATCTAAAAAATTTCCGTCAGCTGCATTCTAAAACACCGGGTCACCCAGAATATGGTTATACCCCAGGTGTTGAAACTACCACGGGTCCTTTAGGTCAAGGGATTGCTAACGCAGTAGGTTTTGCGATCGCAGAACGCACATTAGCGGCTCAATTTAACCGTCCTGGTCACGATATCGTAGATCACTACACCTACGCCTTTATGGGTGATGGTTGTATGATGGAAGGTATCTCTCACGAAGTATGCTCTTTAGCAGGTACTTTACAGTTAGGTAAACTGATTGCATTTTACGATGACAATGGCATTTCTATTGATGGTAAAGTACATGGTTGGTTTACTGATAATACTGCTGAACGTTTCGAAGCGTATGGCTGGCATGTGATTAGTGGTATTGATGGTCATGATGCAGCGAGTATTAAAGCTGCGATTGAAACCGCACAACAAATTACTGATAAGCCTTCACTGTTAATTTGCAAAACCACTATTGGTTTTGGTTCTCCTCATAAAGCAGGCACTGCCGATTCTCACGGTTCACCATTAGGTGATGCAGAAATTGCAGAAACTCGTAAAGCTCTGGGCTGGGAGTATGGTCCTTTTGAAATTCCACAAGAGATCTACAAAGAGTGGGATGCTAAAGAAGCTGGTAAAGCAAAAGAAGCTGCGTGGGACGCTAAATTTGCTGAGTATGCAGCACAATTCCCTGAATTAGCAGCTGAATTTAAACGTCGTATGTCTGGCGAATTACCTGCAAATTGGGAAAAAGAGTCAACAGCCTTTATTGAGCAGTTGCAACATAACCCAGCGAGTATTGCTAGCCGTAAAGCATCACAAAATACATTAGAAGCGTTTGGTAAAGTTTTACCTGAGTTTATGGGTGGCTCTGCTGACCTTGCACCAAGTAACTTAACTATGTGGTCTGGCTCTAAAGCATTAAATGAAGATAAAGCCGGTAACTACATCCATTATGGTGTTCGCGAATTCGGTATGTCTGCCATTATGAATGGTATTGCATTACACGGTGGTTTTGTTCCTTACGGCGCTACCTTCCTGATGTTTATGGAATATGCACGTAATGCGGTACGTATGGCTGCACTGATGAAAATCCGCAGTATCTTTGTTTATACCCATGACTCTATCGGTTTAGGTGAAGATGGTCCTACTCACCAACCTGTTGAGCAAATGGCAAGTCTGCGTGTAACACCAAATATGAGTACATGGCGCCCATGTGACCAAGTTGAGTCAGCAGTAGCATGGAAATACGCTGTTGAGCGTAAAGATGGTCCAACTGCGCTCATCTTCTCTCGTCAAAACCTTGCTCAACAGCCACGTACTCCAGAGCAACTGGCTAATATCGAGAAGGGTGGTTATATCCTGAAAGATTGTGACGGTACACCTGAACTTATCTTTATTGCTACGGGTTCTGAAGTTGAATTAGCTGTTAATGCTTACGATCAATTAACAGCAGAAGGCCGTAAAGTTCGTGTGGTTTCAATGCCAGCAACAGATGCATTTGATAAACAAGATGCTGATTATCGTGAAGCAGTATTACCTGCAGCGGTTAAAGCTCGTGTTGCTATTGAAGCGGGTATCGCGGATTACTGGTTTAAATATGTTGGTCTTGATGGTGTGATTGTCGGTATGCATAGCTTCGGTGAATCTGCTCCTGCAAACGAACTGTTTGCTGAGTTTGGTTTTACTGTTGAAAATGTGGTTACACAGGCAAAAACTCTACTTAAATAATCAATAAATGTTAACAAGAGCACATTTTTGGGAATAATTTCTCAGATGTGCTCTTTTTTTATGCTTCCCCCTTTTTTTGCTATTGCGATTTTCTCTCATTTCTCGTAATCTGAATACCAATAAGCTGAACCGTTTCAGTTGCACTAAAAATGTCGGTGACCGCACATTTTTTAGTTTTACTTGATTTATCGTTGTTGATTAGTCAATTGCTCGATTATTCTAAGCGGTTGCGTAATTACGAGTTATCAAGGAAGTTACATGACAATTAGAGTTGCTATTAACGGTTTTGGTCGAATAGGGCGTAATGTGTTAAGAGCGCTTTATGAATCTGGAAAGCGGGCTGAAATAAGCGTTGTTGCAATAAATGAATTGGCTGATGCGACAGGTATTGCTCATTTGCTTAAATATGACTCAAGCCATGGTCGTTTTGCTTGGGATATTCGTGTTAATAATGACTTATTGCAAGTAGGTGATGATGCAATCCGTCTTTTCCATCATGCCGATATTGCAGACTTACCTTGGGGTGAGTTAGGTATTGATGTGGTACTTGATTGTAGTGGCGTTTATGGATCTCGTGCCGATGGTGAGGCGCATATTGCACAAGGGGCAAAGAAAGTGCTCTTTTCTCATCCGGGAACGATAGATCTTGATGCTACGGTGGTATTCGGTGTTAATCAACATGAACTGAAAAAACAGCACCGCATCGTCTCTAATGCCTCTTGTACCACAAATTGTATTATCCCGATTATTAAAATGATGGATGATGCTTTTGGTATAGAGTCAGGTACAGTGACGACAATCCATGCTGCGATGAATGATCAACCTGTTATTGATGCATATCATAAAGATTTACGTCGTACACGAGCCGCAGGACAATCGATTATTCCGGTTGATACCAAATTAGCTGCCGGTATTACACGGATTTTCCCGAAATTTAAAGATCATTTCGAGGCAATTTCTGTACGAGTTCCTACAATTAATGTGACAGCAATTGATTTAAGTGTCACGGTAAAAAATGCTGTAAATGTGTTAGATGTCAATAAGTTAATTCAAAAATCAGCAACTGGCGCATTTCGTGGTATAGTGGATTACACAGAATTGCCATTAGTCTCAACAGATTTTAACCACGACCCTCATAGTGCCATTGTTGATGGTACACAAACTAGAGTCAGTGGGCAGCATCTGATTAAAACGTTAGTCTGGTGTGATAATGAATGGGGCTTTGCTAACCGAATGCTTGATACGACGTTAGCTATGGCTGCAACTGGTTTTAAATAATCATGTATTAATGACGGTACTCAGCAATAGCACATTATGTGATAATGCGCGGTACTGAACAGAAGATTACTAAATTTTAGAGAATCAATGAGAGGATTCATCATGTCTGTAATTAAGATGACCGATTTAGACCTGGCCGGTAAACGAGTACTAATTCGTGCTGACCTGAACGTTCCAGTGAAAGATGGAAAAGTAACTTCAGATGCACGTATTCGTGCTTCATTACCGACTATTGAAGCGGCTTTAAAACAAGGCGCTAAAGTTATGGTAACTTCACACTTAGGCCGTCCTACTGAAGGTGAGTACAACGAAGAGTTCTCTTTAAAACCAGTTGTTGACTATCTGAAAGAGAAATTATCTGCACCCGTTAGCCTAGCAAAAGACTATTTAAACGGTGTTGATGTTAATGCAGGTGAATTAGTTGTACTTGAAAACGTTCGTTTTAATAAAGGCGAAAAGAAAGACGACGAAACGCTGTCTAAGCAATATGCTGTATTATGTGATGTCTTTGTCATGGATGCATTCGGTACGGCTCACCGTGCTCAAGCGTCAACACACGGTGTTGCTAAGTTTGCGGATATCGCTTGCGCGGGTCCTCTGTTATCAGCAGAGCTTGAAGCATTAGGCAAAGCATTAGATAAACCAGAGCGTCCAATGGTGGCTATCGTTGGTGGCTCTAAAGTATCTACTAAATTAACAGTTTTAGATTCATTATCAAAAATTGCTGACCAATTAATCGTTGGTGGTGGTATTGCTAACACCTTTATCGCAGCAGAAGGTCATTCTGTAGGTCGTTCATTATATGAAGCAGACCTTGTTGACGATGCGAAAAAATTAATGGAAAAATGCGATATTCCAGTACCAACAGATGTCCGTGTTGCGACAGAATTTTCAGAAACAGCGCCAGCTGTACTGAAATCAGCAAATGACATCAAAGATGATGAACAAGTATTAGATATCGGTGATGTGACTGCTGAACGTTTAGCTGAAATCCTGAAAAACGCAAAAACCATTCTGTGGAATGGCCCTGTGGGTGTCTTTGAATTCCCTAACTTCCGTAAAGGTACTGAAGTGATTGCTAAAGCGATTGCTGATAGTGATGCTTTCTCTATCGCTGGCGGTGGTGATACATTAGCGGCTATCGATTTATTTGATATCGCAGATAAAATCTCTTACATTTCAACCGGTGGTGGTGCTTTCTTAGAATTCGTAGAAGGTAAAAAACTTCCTGCGGTTGCTATGCTGGAAGAACGCGCTAAACAGTAATTAAGTCACGCTCATACAGGTAGAGTGTAAAACTCTGCCTGTTCCAAATATAGGATCTTATTACATGTCTAAAGTTTTTGATTTCGTAAAACCGGGTGTCATCACTGGTGATGATGTACAAAAAGTATTTGCAGTAGCAAAAGAAAATAATTTTGCTCTGCCTGCAGTTAACTGCGTAGGTACAGACTCAATTAATGCTGTATTAGAAGCAGCTGCGAAAGTGCGTTCTCCTGTTATTGTTCAATTCTCTAATGGTGGTGCTGCATTTATCGCAGGTAAAGGTCTTAAAGCTGAAGCGCCACAACAAGCGGCTATCCTAGGTGCTATTTCTGGTGCTCACCATGTACACCAAATGGCAGAATACTATGGTGTTCCTGTTATTTTGCACACTGACCACTGTGCGAAAAAACTGTTACCTTGGATTGATGGTCTGTTAGATGCAGGTGAAAAACACTATGCGAAAACAGGTAAACCACTATTCTCTTCTCATATGATTGATTTATCAGAAGAGTCATTAGAAGAAAATATTGAAATTTGTTCTAAATATTTAGCGCGTATGGCTAAAATCGATATGACTTTAGAAATCGAATTAGGCTGTACTGGTGGTGAAGAAGATGGCGTTGATAACACAGGTATGGATAGCTCGGCGCTATATACCCAACCAGAAGACGTTGCTTACGCTTATGAAAAACTAAATGCTATCAGCCCACGTTTCACTATCGCTGCATCATTTGGTAATGTTCACGGCGTTTATAAACCAGGAAACGTTCAATTAACACCAAAAATTCTTCGTAACTCACAAGACTATGTGTCAGAGAAATACAATCTGCCACACAATAGCTTAAACTTTGTTTTCCACGGTGGTTCTGGTTCATCTGCAGAAGAAATCAAAGAAGCTGTAAGCTACGGTGTTGTTAAAATGAATATCGATACCGATACTCAATGGGCAACTTGGGACGGTATCTTACAGTTCTACAAAAAGAACGAAGGCTATTTACAAAGCCAATTAGGTAATCCAGAAGGCGCTGATAAACCTAACAAGAAATACTATGATCCACGTAACTGGTTACGTCATGGTCAAACATCAATGGTTGTTCGTTTAGAGCAAGCATTTAAAGAGCTAAATGCGATTGATGTTCTGTAATACAGTTTTATTGTAATACACCTAAAAAACCCGCTTAGTATGCGGGTTTTTTGTTGGTTGTTAGCACTAGGTACGATGGTATTGGGCTATTTAGTTTCGGTTATATTTGTCATTAAAGGTTTGGTCTGAAATACACAGATAATAAATTCCTTCAATAAAACCGATAATAGCGGGTATCCCCGTCCAGCAAAAAATGAGATATAAAATCCCCATTCCTACTTTACGAAGATAGAATTTATGTATTCCTAGCCCACCAAGAAAAATAGCTAATAATGCGGCTGCTAGCTTATTTTTATCATTCATTAATATCTGCTCCTATTACCAATCATTGGTTTTTAATCATGAATATTGATTATTAGACAATGCTAAATATTGTCAGTTTCAATTAAAGGTACTATTTATAAGATAGATTAAAACCAGAAAAAAGAAAAAAAGAGAAGATCACTAATCATAAATAATAAAAGATTAAGGTTGTAGAAGATTTAATCGCTAAGCATTTTTATAAGAGATAAAAAAAGCGCCTTTCTAGGCGCTTTGTCTGTGATAAGCAAAGGTGTTTGCTTATTTACTTAATCATTTTACTCTCTTCTTTCATCATGCGGTTTAGTAAAGGTACTGTTGCCCACATAATCAAACCAACCACTAAGGTAACGATACCGATTTTGCCAAACACATCAGTATAAATAGGCAGTGTTTGTAGTGGATCGGTAATACCTTCAGGTGGGGCGGTAAAGGTTGCTACATGGCCTCCTAACAGGTAAGCCGTCGCTTGTGTTAAGAACCACATACCTAAAATAAAGCCCATCATATATTGCGGTACGAAAGCGGCAATCATCGCTAAGCCTAATGCACTGATCATCAATTCCCCTAGACTTTGGAAGAGATAAATCAGTACAACAAACCAAGGTGATGTTAAACCTTGAGCATCAGCAAACCACATACCTGAAGCGGCAGCGGTTAGGAAGCCTAATGAGCATAAAAGCATACCTGTGGTAAATTTTGCCGGCATGGATAAATCTTTGCCTTTCGCGCCAAAATGGCTATAAGCCATTGCTAAGATAGGGCTGGCAATAATGATCCAAAATGGATTTAATGCTTGGAAACTCACCGGGTTAATATCAAAGCCTAACAGGGTATGGTGAACATTATGGATAGCAAAGAAGTTAAGTGAGGTTGGCATCTGAGCATAGAGAATATAGAAAATAACAGCTTCTAACATCAGAACAAATGCAACATACATTTTATTACGTGCCACTCTGTCTTTTTGTTTAAAGGCTTCACGAAAATAAATGATAACCACAACAATAGACAAGCTGATTAAAACGATGTTAGCAATCATCACATTGTGCAACAACCATGCACAAATAAAGACCATAGCGACAGAGCCTGCAATAACTAATAGTAGTTTGTTGAAATTCATTGGCAGGTGATCTGGCTCAGAACCAATATTCACGACCATTTTACGGCAGAAAAAATAGACCAATATGGCCATTATTAAGCCGATACCACAAATATTATAAGTCAGCGCATAGCCGTAGCGATCGGCAAGAACGGGGGCAATAGATAAGGAGATTAATGAACCAACATTAATCGACATATAAAATAGTGTAAATGCACCATCAAGACGGGGATCTTTAGGTTTATAGCATTTAGCTAATAGGCTTGCTGGGTTTGCTTTAAATAAACCGTTACCTACTGCGATAGTGGCTAAAGCATAAAAGATTAAATTAGGATACATAATTGACATGCCGGTCATAAAATAACCGATAGCCAATACGATAGCCCCTAAAACAATGGTTCGTTTGGTGCCTAATAGATGGTCACCAACATAACCACCAATAGAAATAAGCCCATAAACTAATGCGGAGAATGCACCAAAAGTAATAAAAGCTTGTTCTTGAGAGAATCCGAGTTTACTAACAAAATAAACGGCAAGAATACCTTGTACGCCGTAGTAACCAAAACGTTCCCATAATTCCACAAAGAAAATCATAAAGAATGGTTTAGGCTGTTGTAATAAACCGACTTTAGCGGGTTTATCCATATCTTTAATGCCCCTAATTATTATTTATTTTCAACAACGATGCTATTTACTCAAATTCACGATGAATGTTACACCCTGATAACATTATCTGTTGTATTTAGAGTGATGTTTGCAAATTTAAGATGGTGATCAGTAAGTCCGGTAGACTAATATATTGATAGAATGACTTCTCAAAGGTTGATCACACTGTTAGTAAGATTAATACCAGATTGAAAAAAATAGTCATTAATTTATTTTCAATTAAAGCGATTTAATTGATCTTTGGTATAAATAATCACCAAAAAGAGCCTATTTTGTTTATATTTTAAGCTTAATAAAGCTGATAAAATATAAGCATAAAAATAGAGTGAAAGGGTTATTTATATCGTGACTAATTGATTTTCTAAAGAAAAAGTTTTCTTATAATTTTAATAATTTCTTTTATAACAAACAGATGTTAAAAATAATTTAATAAAACGCTGATAGCTCTATTTTAGGATAAAATGAAATAAATATGCATGAAGTGCGGGTAATTATTTAAAATTTAACAAAGGTAATAAAAACGCCTTTATTAATAATGAAGGATTTAAATTGATACCCTCTTCAAAATAATAAAGTGCGTTTTTGTTTTTAATATTAGCTAATTAAGCGGTGGTTGTGACTAATTTATGTTTAACGGGATGGAAGCGACGCTTAAAATAAATTAAGCCATCGCCATCTTCTCGAACCGCAATATTTTTTATCTCTGCCATATAAACAAAGTGAGTACCTACTTGGCGTACATCGTAAATATCACCTTCTAGGCTAGCGAGTGCATTGGTTAATATCGGTTGCTGCAATGCGCCATATTGCCATCCTGGTTGGGTAAAGCGATCAGCCATTGCCAGACCTGTCATACCGGCAAAATGGCAAGCCATCTCTTCTTGTTCATGATTTAAAATATTGATACTTAATTTGCCATTTTCTTGAAACGTACTATTCATTTGGCTTTTACTATTGATGCAAATCATCACTGTCGGTGGAGTATCGGTAACTGAACATACTGCTGTTGCTGTTAAACCACAGCATCCTGCATCACCATTAGTTGCGACAATATTAACGGCAGCACCTAAGCTTGCCATTGCATCCCGAAAAAGTGGGTTAGCCTGTTTTTCATCAGACATTTTTTACTCCTACTGCCAGACTTCTCATCTGTGGGCGTCTTCACTTAAAATAACCATTAGTTAGAAAATCAGAATTTATCTAACTAGTGCCGCTTCACAAAGTTGTAATGATCTTGCTGATTTCTTTGCTGTGTGAATTTAAAGCCGTAACGCTACCTCGCATTAGCCAAGAGATCAATCTTTCTTTGTTACAACCTGTTAACTTTATCTCAAAAAGTCGTGAGACAACCTTATCGCTGGTTGTTATTATTCCTAATAAGTCAAGAAAAGCGATAGGTAAATCAGGTGGTTTAGCCTAGTTTGCTGATAAATAACACGAAATGACACATATTATCCTGTTATTTTTTGGGGATATTACGCGGTTTTGTCTGAGAAAAGTACTAAGGTCATCAATTGCTAAAATAGCCTAAAATGTTAGAAATTGAGTCAAGTTTATTTATTTGTTAATATGATTAATTGTAATAAAAAGTCTATTCTTAGAATATTATTCATTTATAACTATAACGAGTTATAATTTTCACCGGCTAGATTGAGTGATTTTTCATCAATTTATCTATCAATAAAGAGCTTCTGATTATGCATGAGTCATTAACAATCGCGCTATTGCAAGCACGGGAATCTGCGATGGGATTTTTTCGCCCCGTTCTTAAAGAGCATAATCTGACAGAGCAGCAGTGGCGGATCATCCGAGTTCTTGCTGATAAGCGCTCTATCGATTTTCACGAATTAGCACAAAAAACCTGTATCCTGCGTCCAAGTTTGACAGGTATTTTGATTAGAATGGAAAGAGATGAGCTAATTTGTCGATTAAAACCAGTGAGTGATCAACGTAAATTATTCGTTTCTCTATCAACCAATGGGCAAAATTTATATGATAAAATCCAGCCTAAGATAGAAGAAGGGTACCAATTACTCGAACAAAAGTTTTCTACAGAAAAACTGCAACATTTGTCTATCTTACTGAAAGAACTGATAGCGTTAAATCCAGAAAATAGTCATTCAACTGAAAAATAACATGTGTGCACCAAGAAAAAAGAGATGATGTTATACCATCATCTCTTTTGTTTTTATGTAATAGGTGAAATTACCTTTTACCTAATACGTGTAAGAAGTGAATATGTTTTTCATACTGATCGAGAATGTCATGAATAATTTGTTCTTTTGTCCAGCCCATGACATCGTAATCTTGCCCACCTTCTTTGAGATGAATTTCAGCGCGATAGTATTTATGCTCTTCATCTTTTTCTTCATCCGTTAAGCCTGCTAGCGCGAAAGCGGGTTGAGTATAGAATCGTAATCGTACTTCATAAAAGAAGTTCATATCCTCACCTAAGTCCACTTCAAAGCCGATGCGATCTTCTTCTTCGTCATGGATATAGCATTGAATACCTTGTTTGCTTAATTCTGCCGACACCATTTCCATGGAAGGATTAACGACTTCTTCCATAAAACGTTTTACATGTGAACGTTTAGGAAAATAAGCAATATTTCTTAATCGACGTTGCCAAGGAATAGGATTACGGCTAGCCGGTGGGGCGATAGTCGTCATCTGTTGGCTATCTCGCTTATAAACATCCACTCGCAATGCCTTAATTAATCCATAAATTGATGCCAATAGCACGATGGCAAATGGTAACGCACTGGCAATGGTGACAGTTTGTAATGCTGATAAACCTCCTGCCAATAACAAGGTAATGGCTGAAATACCCATTAATGCAGCCCAGAAGATACGTTGCCATACAGGGGTTTCTGAATCTCCTCCTGATGCTAGGGTATCAACCACCATTGCACCGGAGTCTGCTGAGGTGACAAAAAAGACAATGACCATCAGCATTGCGACAAAGGAAAGCACTGATGAGAATGGAAAATAATTTAAGAATTCAAACAGTGCTAATGACACATCTTGTTGTACTATATTCGCAAGAACTTCAGCACCTTTATCTTTAATTAAATAGATAGCGGTATTACCAAAGACAGTCATCCAAAGTAAGGTAAAGCCAGCTGGAACAAAGAGTACGCCGACAACAAACTCACGAATAGTACGACCACGGGAGATCCGTGCAATAAACATACCGACAAAAGGCGACCACGATAACCACCAGCCCCAATAAAGCAGTGTCCATCCACCTAACCAATCACTTGATTTTGGCTCGTAGGCATAAAGATTAAACGTTTTACTCACTATTTCTGATAAATAGCCCCCTGTATTTTCAACAAACGATTTTAAAATCAATACAGTAGGGCCAAGAATAATGACTAATAAAAGAAGAATAACGGCTAAACCAAGGTTAAGCTCGGATAAAAAACGGATACCTTTTTCTAATCCAGAGACAACCGAAATAGTAGCAAGCCCGGTGATAACAACAATTAAAACCACTTGCACGGTTGGATTAATTGGAATATCGAATAGATGGTTTAAACCGGCATTAACTTGTAGAACACCAAAACCCAGTGAAGTTGCGACACCAAATACGGTGCCCATCACAGCAAAAATATCTACCGCATGCCCAATAGGGCCATAAATACGGTCGCCAATGATAGGATAAAGGGCGGAACGTAACGTTAATGGCAAACCATGACGATAGCTAAAAAACGCCAGAATTAATGCTACGATGGCGTAAATAGCCCAAGCATGTAAGCCCCAGTGGAAGAAAGTCAAACGCATAGCTTCTTTGGCGGCTTCAATCGTCTGCGCATCCCCTGTGGGCGGCATTAAATAGTGCATAACGGGTTCTGCGACACCAAAGAACATCAGCCCAATACCCATACCTGCTGAAAACAGCATCGCGAACCAAGCAAAATAGCTAAAATGTGGACGAGCATGATCCGGGCCTAATTTTATTTCGCCAAAGCGCGATAGCCCTAAATAAGTCACACTCAGCAAAACCAATGCTACGGCTAAAATATAAAACCAGCTCGCGTTGGTGAAAAGGTTTTCCTGAAGGTGCCCTAGCTTGTCATTAGCGAGTTCAGGAAATAGCGCTGAAAACCCTACGACGAGCATAATAAGTATTGCGGAGGTGTAAAATACGGGAGGATTAATTTTCATCCTAATTTTTTTTGGTGTGATTTCATTTTGTTGGCTCATAGTTAACCTATTTTTGTTATTTTTCTTAGACAAGACTTTTCGATATTGCAATCTAGCATGTTAGTGGTATCGCTAGGAAAGAAAAGTTTGTAAGAAAATTTGAATAAAACATCAGATGATCTTGAAGCTTTATAAAAGAACGGAAATAAATTATATTTTTCCGTAAGGTGAAGAAAATTACAATTAAATCAATTCATTATCATATGTTTTTAGTCAGCGTCTTGACGCTTTAATAGGTTTCTCCTGTTGAAAAAAGGATAGTATGGTTACATTTTTTGCTTAATCGATCAACTCCTGTTTGTTTTTTGCACAAAAAAAGCCAGTAAAATATTACTGGCTTTTTCAACATCAAAATTTCTGAAATGAAATTATTTATTATCAGCCTTTAGAGAATCAATTTTTTGCTTTGCTTGATCGGTGAGCTCATCGGCTTTATCAAGCGCTTTATCTTTAGTATCTTGCGCTTGCTGTTTTACATCATCACTGGTTTTAGCCGCATCTTCTTTTAGTTGCGCTGCTTTGTCGCTAGCATTTTGTTTTAAGTTATCTGCAGTGGTATTAGCGTTTTGTTTCACTTCTTCTGCTTTACTAGCCAGTTTGTCACTTTCATTATTTAAACTTTGTTTGATTTCATCTGCTTTTGCACTTGCAGAATCTTTTAGTTCATCTGTTTTTTGTGCAATGCTCTCTTTTAATGCATCGGTTTTTTGATCGGCTTGTGCTTTAAGCTCTGCAGCTTTATCTTCAGCTTGCTCTTTTAGCTTGGCCGCATCTTGTTTTAATTCGTCAGCTGTCGCTGATGCACTCTCTTTTAAATCAGCCGCTTTTTCTTTAGCTTGATCTGTTAATTCTTTTGCTTTGTCTTGAGCCGTTTCATTTACTTGGGTTGCTGTCTCTTTTGCTTTATCAATACCTTCATCCACTTTTTTCGATGAATCATCACAACCTGCTGTAATGGTAACAAGACCTGCTAGAATTAAAGATGCCAGTAATTTTTTGTTCATGTTTCTCTCCAGAGAATGTATCCAAAACATATCGATGATATCTCGCATAACTAGTATTAAAAGCGAGAGGTTATTGAGTTGATATTTTATATATTATCTTAACTCCCAATAAAATAAGTATAGTGAGAGTCTGAAAATCAACAAGGTTAAGTATATTAAGTGATTACCACTAGTCAAATATATTAGATTTGTAAGGTTAATATCTGTCAGATTTCTCTCAATGGTATGTTTTATGCTTTATAATTACAGTGTGAATCGTTTTGCAAAGGTGCTTAAGAAATGGAATATTATCTGCTTGTGGTTATCAAGTTTATTATTGGTTTTACAATAATTTTGGCTCATATGAATATTTCAGGGAAGACACAACTCTCTCAACTAACTCCCATTGATTTTATTGGTAATTTTGTTTTAGGGGGGATTATGGGAGGGGTTATTTACACAGATGCAATCCCGCTTTACCAATATGTTATTGTCTTTTTGATAGGTGTATTTTTTATTTCTTTTCTCAATTATATCAGTAAAAAATTTAATTTTTTCCGAGCAGTAGCGATAGGAAATCCGATCCCGATTATTAAAAAGGGAAGATTTATTATGGAAAACATTACTGAGAAGAAAAATAAGATTGATATTCTTAATATCACCTCTAGGTTACATGCCCAAGGAATTCATTCTTTTCAAGAAGTTAATTATGCTCAAATTGAACCTGATGGACAAATAACGGTGGTGTGTGATGGTGCTAAAATGCCCTCTATCATTATTATGAAAGACGGAGTGATCAGAGCTTCTGAACTTGAGCAGATAGAACGAGATGAAAATTGGTTAAACGAAGAGATGAAAAAACAACATATAGATAACCCAGAAGATGTTTTTTTAGCCGAATTTTGGGATGGTAAAGTCAATTTTATTTTGCAAGACGGTAAGATCAAACACGATTTCATTCCGACTGCTGAGTAGCAATATCCTGTGAAAAAATAAAAGCAACGATTAATACTATCTCAAGAGTCGCTATCGTTGCTCTATTTTGATTTGGTATTAGTTAAAGTTTGAATGTCTCAAAATCACTGGCGATTTGTGTATTATCAAATACAGTATGACATTCCGCTAATAGCTCGGGGGTTTCTTTAGGTGAATAGCGACTACTGATATGGGTAATGATTAGTCGCTTAGCATTCGCCTTTTTGGCTAACTCAGCTGCCTGTATGGTACTTGAATGTCCACGACTATTGGCTTTATCAGCCATGTCATGTTTAAAGGTTGCTTCATGGACAATAACATCGGCATTCTCAGCGAGTTTAACTGCATTAGGCGTTGGTTGTGTATCGCCAAAAATCACAATACAACGGCCTTTGATCTCTGTGCTTAGATAATCTTTTCCATCTATGATCCGTCCATCAGGTAGTGTAACGGTTTTCCCTTGTTTTAATAATTTATACCAAGGGCCTCTAGGGATATTCTCTGCCTCTAGCTTGTCAGCATTGAGTTTACCTGGTTTATTGTCTTCTTCTAGACGATAACCAAAGCAGGGGACAGGATGTGATAATGCGCCACAATTTACACGTATACCTTCTTCTTCAAAAAGAAAACCATCTTGTTCTATTTCAATAATATCTAAAGGGTAAGTGAGATAAGATTGGCTTAATGTAAGGGCTGTTTCTATAAATGCCTTAATGCCTGTAGGCCCATAAATGGTTAACGGGTTTTCTGTGCCCCCCATTGAACGGCTACAGAGTAGTCCGGGTAAACCAAAAATATGATCACCATGTAAATGGGTAATAAAAATCTTATTAATGCGTGATAGCTTTACATGGCTATGTAAGATCTGATGCTGGGTCGCCTCTCCACAATCGAACATCCACAGACTTTTTTGTTTATTTTGTAAATCAAGTACCATACTGGTGACGTTGCGATCTTTAGAAGGTACGCCTGCATTAGTGCCTAAAAAGGTAAGTTCCATAATGAAATCCTGATCTCCATGGTGAATTTTTAACATTCATCTTAATCGTAATGGTATCTAAACTAAATAAAATTCTGCAACAGTGATTAAGATAATCTTCTTATTAAAGTTGATATGAATAATAGTGTGAATAAAAGATAATATACTTTATTTACTAAAATTAAATTTCTCTGATTAACGATTTAAATGTATCTGTTTTTATACAAATAGAATGAATGGGGCATATTCTTAATTTGTTTCTTTTTTTTAATAAAGTTTAAAGTTCTTATTGAAAAAATAAAAAAAGTAAAATTTAAATTATGATTTTTTGAGTAAATAAAAAATAAACATATCTTACAAATTGAAATACTTTTTGTGTTTTTTTTACAATTTTAGTTTTTAATTTTTATCTTAAAAAGTTGTTTTGTTAATATAATGTAATGATATTAATTCTGTCTAATCAGAAAATATTCCATTATGAAGGTTTAATTTCTATATAGTTCTTTTTTATTATTTGGTTACAGCATTATTTAATTTTATTATGTCTATTTCTTAGCAAGTTAATGCTTTCAATTTTCTAATTAATTTCTTGTTTTTCATGCTGTTAAATTTAACCGCAATATTTCAAAATAACCTTTTAGTTTTAAATTCCATTAAAAATAATTTGTTGGTTCTTTATTCTGAAAAATCATCGTTATTGAACAATAAAAGTTATAATATTGTATCTTTTTTGTACTTATATGTAAATTTATGGTTATTTGTTTTTTTGTTATAATATTAAAATAATAAAATTTATTTCTATTTATAAAAATATGTTTCCTTCAATTTTTTACACTTTATATCTAAGTGTTTTTTATTTAAAACTCTATAAATATTCTTTTTATGATGCTATTTTTGGTTTTTTTATCTAATTACTTATTTTGGGGGTAATTATAATTTGCGTAAGATGAAAAAAAATTCAATTAATATCAGTGTATTAATAAATATATATTTAATTAAATTTATCAGGTTTGACTTAAATAAAGTGGCAGAGAATAATAAACCCAACTTGATATGAGCGTTATCTAATTTCGGTTGTTAATTATTATTTATTTTATGTATTGATGATTAATTATAGAGATTAATTTTTACAATATATCAAGATATACCAAATTCATTGCGTATCTTATTCATAAAAGAGAAGTGTATCGCCTGTATGGGATTATTTTTCTTAATTGAATGTTGTTGCTTTTATACTTTATTTAACTTTTATATTTTAGGAAAACAAAATGAAATTAAAAAAACTGCATTTAGTTTTAGGGTTAGGCTTATCTATCATTGCGGGCTCTGCATTAGCGGCAGATCAAGGGCATGGTACTGTTGAATTCTATGGTTCAATTATTGATGCTCCTTGTTCTATCGATCCTGATTCAGGTGCTCAACGTATTCCATTAGGTCAAGTGTCATCTAGCGCACTGAAAGACGGTGGCCGTAGTGCATCAAAAATGTTTAAAATCAAATTATTACAGTGTTCTACTGAGACATATAAAACAGTCAAAACAACCTTTACCGGTGCTGAAGCTCCTGATGTTTTAGAGGGGGCTTTAGGTATTGAAGGGATCGCCAAAAATGCAGCTGTTGTTATCACCAATGCAGGTGGTGAACAAATCAAATTAGGTCAAGCAAGTGCCGCCCAAACATTGAATGACGGTAACAATGACTTAAATTTTGCCGCTTATTTACAAGGTTCTTCCTCAAAAGCTGCTATTCCTGGTGATTTTACAGCAATAGCCACTTTTGCTTTATCTTATCAATAATAGTCGTCAAATAAAGCTTTGTATAAGGATATACAAGGCTTTGTTAATTGATGAGCTTTCTTATCGTTAGGACACTTTTGTCATCGCGCTAGATATCGATGGTGAGTAATAGTAAAACGCGCTCTTTTTATAAATACAAAAGGATTATCAAACATAGTGATATTTCATCCGTAGGGGCATTACTGATAATTGACTGTTTTGGGCTCGAATATCACTAAATGGATTAGTTAGGTTTACTTATGGCTAAATTATTCAAGACGATTGATTTAAATGTTAAACATAAAAGTAAGCAGTGCAGAGGTCGTTCTGCTACCACACTGATCTATTTCGTGATTATAGGGATGGCAAGTATTGCCAGCGATTCATTTGCTGTTAGCAAAGATATTGAATTTAACTCAGATATTCTTGACTTAAAAGATCGAGGAAATATTGATTTATCAAGCTTTTCCCGAGCGGGATATATTACTCCTGGCAAGTATGAGTTAATTATTAATATTAATAACAATGAATTAAGTGGAACTTATCGTGTTGACTATATTGTGCCCAAAGATGATCCCAAGGCAAGCGAACCTTGTATCTCACCTATATTAGTTAAGCAGTTTGCACTCAGACCAGAATGGTTAAAAAAGTTAACTTGGAAAGATAAGGGTAATTGCCTTAATGAGGCATCGTTACCAGGTATGAGCCTGAGGACAGATTTAGGTAGTGGGGTTTTTTTTATTACTCTTCCTCAAGCTTATCTAGAATATTCATCACCGAATTGGGAGTCGCCTTCTTTTTGGGACGAAGGTATTGCTGGATTATTGTTTGATTATAACGTTAATGCCAATGTCAGAGCGCCTAGTGATGGCAAGCAGAAACAGCAGATCACCGCAAATGGTACGGCGGGGGCAAATTTAGGTGTTTGGCGTTTTCGGGCAGATTGGCAAGCAAGTTATGAGCACACTACAGGTGTATTGCATAGCACAGAAAATCACTGGAATTGGGATCAATTCTATCTTTATCGAGCGATAACGAAATGGGGCACCCGTTTAGTCATGGGGGAGACTTACTTACGTTCAAACCTATTAGATAATTTCCGTTTTACGGGAATAAGTTTACTTACGGATGAGCAAATGTTACCCCCTAATTTACGAGGTTATGCTCCAGAGATCACAGGAGTTGCAAAAACGAATGCAAAAGTCACCGTGAGTCAACAAGGACGGATTATCTATGAGACACAAATCGCGCCTGGGCCATTTCGTATTCAAGATCTGCATGATGCGGTAAGTGGACGCTTGGATGTTCGTATTGAAGAGCAGGACGGAACAATACAAGAATACCAAATTGATACAGCCAATATTCCTTATCTTACAAGACCGGGACGCCTTCAATATAAAGTATCTGCGGGTAAGCCTTCTCGATTAGATCATAAAACTGAAGGGCCTATTTTTGCAATGGGAGAGTTTTCTTGGGGAGTGAATAATGGTTGGTCTCTTTTTGGTGGCACTTTAGTTTCTAAGGATTATAACTCGGCCTCGCTAGGTTTTGGACGAGATCTAATGATGTTAGGTGCTATCTCTTTTGATACGACTCATTCATGGGCAACCTTCGCTAATGAGAATAAACACTATCATGGCAGTTCATATCGAATTAGCTATTCAAAGCGTTTTGAATCTATAGATGGGCAAATCACTTTTGCAGGCTATCGATTCTCTGATCGTCATTTTATGAGTATGGATCAATATTTAGATAGGCGTTATCGCTATGGCGCACAAGAAAATAATAAAGAGCTTTATACCCTTACACTGAGTAAACAATTTCCTCAATGGGGACTTAGTGCCTATATAAATTATAACCATCAAAGGTATTGGGATAGACCGAATAACGACTATTACAACTTCTCTTTATCAAAGTATCTCGCTATCGGGAAGTTTAAAAACATTAACATTAGCTTATCCGCTTATCGTAATCGTTTTAATGGCAATCATGACAACGGCGTGTATTTCAACATTAATTTGCCTTGGCGTGATAGAGCAACGATAAGTTATAACTCGGTCATAAATAAAGAAGGTAACTCACATAATGTCAGCTATTTCGATCGCATTGATGATAACAATAATTATCGTCTAAGTGCAGGAGTTAGTAGTCGAGGTAAACCATCGGCTGATGGTTTCTTTACACATTATGGTGATGTTGCTTTAGTAACGGCTTCAGCCAGTCATATTAACGGCGACTATACTTCGGCATCTTTATCTTTCCAAGGTGGGGCAACATTAACCACTAAAGGCGGGGATTTTCACCGTAGCAATATGCCGGGGGCAACCCGTTTGTTAATTGATACTCAAGGTGTTTCCGATGTCCCGGTAAAAAGTCTTAGTGCCATATCTCATACCAATATTTTTGGCAAGGCGGTGATCCCCGATATTAATCACTATTATCGAGGCAGTGCTTCTATCGATCTTAAACAGCTACCAGACAATGTTGAAGCACTACGTTCTATTCATCAATTAACTTTGACTGAAGGCGCTATTGGCTATCGTCAATTTGATGTGATTGCCGGACACAAAGCGATGGCAACAGTACAGTTGGCTGAAGGAGGCGTTCCGCCATTTGCAGCGACAGTAACAACGCTTAATGGTCGAGAATTAGGTGTTTTTAACGACGGTGGAAAGGTTTATTTAAGCGGTATTAATTCAGGCGATGTCTTATATGTACATTGGGATGGTAAAAACCAATGCCAATTATCCATTCCTAAATTGGCGGATACACAACTGATCACATCACTGCTTTTAACTTGCTTTCAAAGAAAGCCGACTATTTCAACATCATTCCTAGAAACAGATAAAACGCAAGCATTACCTCAACATTCATTTCTTAGTAAATAACGCTAAGTAATAACAATAATTGATTGATAGAGAGAAGAGTAATTAAAGATGATGGCATCTAAACATTTATTTATGGTAACTACCACCTTATTAACTGGAATGGTGTTTACGTCGCAAGTTGGTGCGACAATCGCTTTAGATCGTACACGTATTATTTTTAATGGTGCTGATAAATCAGTAAGTCTGAGTATAAGTAATCAAAACAAAGAATTACCTTATTTAGCTCAAGGTTGGCTAGAGAACGAGCAAGGAGAAAAAATAGAAACACCTCTTATTGTATTACCTCCTATTCAGCGTATTGAACCTGGGAATAAGAGCCAAGTGAAAGTGCAATCATTACCTGATATTGCACAACTACCTCAAGATAGAGAGAGTGTTTTTTATTTTAATTTACGTGAGATCCCTCCACGTAGTGATAAACCCAACGTATTACAAATTGCACTACAAACGCGGATAAAATTGTTCTATCGACCAAAATCTATTTATGCCACCCAAACTGATTTAAGTAATCCATGGCAGGAAAAAATTACCTTAACAAAGCAGGGGGAGAGTTATGTTGTGCATAATCCCACACCCTATTATATCACTATTGTTGATGGTCTAACGGATCTGAAAGGGAAAAGCTTAGAAGGATTTACCCCTATCATGGTAGCGCCTCGAGGGCAGGAAAAACTCAATTTAACGGTTTCTACGCTGGGGGCTTCTCCGGTATTAAGTTACATCAATGATTACGGTGGTCGTCCAAGATTGAAATTTAGCTGCGATAGTCGTGAATGTAAGGTGATAGAAACAGACCAAGGAAATTAATAGGTATATTTATGAAACAGCAGATTAATAAAAATAGTCTTGTATCAATATTGGTACTATTGAGCTTTTTTATCACAACAAATGTAACTGCTGTGACACCGGTTTTGTCAAGTACGGGACTATCACAAAATTCTCCTATTACACCTATTTATCCGATCCCTATCAATATAAAAGGGTACGTTATCGCTCACCCTCCTTGCATGATCAATGAGGGCAAAACGGTAGAAGTGAATTTCGGTGATGTGCTAAGTACACGAGTTGATGGCTTAAATTACAAACGTCTGGTTGATTATCATCCAAGTTGTGAACAAATGCCCATTAATACACTAAAACTTTCTGTCGAGGGGAATGGTACTTTTTTTGATGCCAATGCATTAATGACCAATATTACCGGATTAGGTATACGTATTTTGTATCAAAATAAACCACTTAAGTTAGGGCAGGCAATTAATTTTACTTATCCCGATTTCCCTGTATTGGAAGCGGTGCCTGTGCGTGATTTTTCTACTCTTCTTGTGGGAGGAGACTTTTCTACCACAGCGACATTGCGCATGGAATATCAGTGAGGAGATAACGGGAATGTTTAATAAACAGAGGATATTCTTTTTCATAACGTTACTTTCATCATTTTCATTAATGGCTGATGAGACGGCAAATAAGGCGACAATCACTAACAGCGAAAATAATTTGAGGTTATTTGGCACACTATTTATTCCCCCTCCTTGTGTGATCCAAAACAATGACATGATTGATGTTAATTTTGGTCACCAACTGGGAACGAGTCGCATCGATGGCATTAATTATACAAAGACCGTCAATTACACGTTGCAGTGTGAAGAAAATGCAAAAGGTTGGGCATTAGGTTTATCCATTATCGGCTCTGCAAGCCAATTTGATGCGGCTGCTTTACAAACCAATATAACGGATTTAGCCGTACATCTCACGATAGATAGTGAGCCATTTATTTTAAATAAACGGTTTGTTATTACCTCTGATAAACCGCCGATTATTTTAGCTGTGCCTGTAAAAAAATCAGGAAGTACCTTAACAAAAGGTGCATTTGAGGCAACAGCAACGCTACTTGCTGAATATCAATAGGAGTATCGGGATGATATTACAAAGATTATCTCTGAGTACTGCAATCTTTGCCACTGTGATAGCTATGGCTAATGCTGATCCTAATATGCGTTTTCATGGTGAGTTAATTGATGAGCCATGTGTAATAAAACCCGGTGATGAAATTATTGTCATCACGCTGGATAAAGTGACTGATAGTGCTTTTTACAATGGAGTAGAAAGAACTAAAAGCCAGCAATTTGAGATCCATCTATCGGAGTGCGATCTCTCCATGAATAACAAAGTTTCCATCACATTTAAAGGTGATGAAAATAAGGCGATGGCAGGGAAAGGTTTTCTAGCATTGAGTCCAATAAGTCGAGCCTCTGGTATTGCTATTGGTCTAGAAGATAGCGATGGAGTCCTCTTACCCATTAATCAGCCATCGAAAAATATGGCTTTACTTTCAACTAATAACACATTGAGGTTTAGTGCTTTTATACAAGCAGAACCTACTGCAATTGCTAATCAATCAATAAAACGGGGGCCTTTTAGCGCCATTGCTACATTCCATTTAAATTATGACTAATGTTGACTTGAGGTTTATATGCTTATACCTAAGCGCCAATTAATCTTTTACTTATTTACTAGCATGTTGATATATCCAGCTTCCTCTATAGCCGCTATTTTTTCTTATATTACAGAATCAAAACCTGTGGGTAATGAGGGGACAGGGGCTGATTACACTTTTATTATCCAACGTTGGGATCCCGAGCCACCAACGGCTTTAAATCCTTGTTATAAAAAAAAACCTTGTTATATAACCATAAACCATCGTCATCAGCCTAACCAGTCTGGAGGTTCAGCGACCAGAACTATTTTAAGTGATGGGCATAAATATCGAAGAATGGAAGATCTACGTATTGCTGTTATGAAAGAATTAGGAGGATTCCCTTATGGCCCAGGAGTTGCCATTCATCGATATGTTGATACATCAACCATACAAGAGTGCGTTGGTATATTTTATCAGCCAAATGCTTATGGTTTTGCTGAAGATGGCTATTTATTACCGGGTTCTATTTGTGCAATTGCTCCCCCTCCTGTTGGGCATTGTGATGTGTTAGCCCATTCTGTTGAGTTGGATTACGGCAATGTGGGGGAAAATGAATTAGACAATGCGGTTCGTTCTCAAACTGTGAATGTGACGTGTAATCGTGATGCCTCTTTACAGGTTGTTGCAACAGGAATGAATAATCGTCAAGTCCCACTACGTAATGACAATAGCTTATATGCTGATTTATATATTAATGATAAATCTGGCGAAGAGGGAGAGGCTATCTTTGTCGCTAAAGGCAAAATGGTTTCTATACAAGTGAGTTCTAAATTGAGAACCAATGGACATGTTGCTCCAGGGTACTTTTCTGGCTCTGGCGCGTTGATTCTAACGTTACCATAATAATAAAAGGTTGAAATATCATGGTGAAATATCGTCGTGCAAATATTGATGTCAATGCACTGGTAGGTAAGCGCATACAAAAAAGGCGTAAAGAGTTAGGTTACACAGGTAGCCAATTGGCGGCAAAACTAGGGGTTAGCCAACAACAATTCTCACGCTATGAGCGAGGGTTAAACAAAATAGATCTTACTTATCTGGTGCTATTAGCTAAGTTCTTAAACACACCCATTTACTGGTTTTTTGAGGACTGTATTACTTCAACGTCGGTCAAAAGTGGCAAACCGCTAAGTCGACGAAGCAATCTTTTAGCCAAAAAAGCACTAGACGCATTTCTGTATTAACCTTTACCTCTTACAAGAAAAAGTCCTTAAATAAGCAACCTATTTAGGTCAGGCTAAGGGGATGTTTTCCCTTAATGATCGCTATAGCGATATTGACTGTCGAGTTATGTTGCACTCATTAGGCTTGCAATCACTATCCCTAAGCGAGCTTAGATGGGTAGTGATTGCTTTATGAGCATTATAAATGTGTAGAAAGAGACGAAAAAATCAGAATTAATTGTATTTTGAATATATCTCTTATACTAAGTTAAATTATTAATGATAAATCTTTTTAATGTTTTTCTGTGGGTAAATGGATACCTTCTAAGATAGAGTCTATTGGAATAAAAATGATTATATTTCAAAAAAAATTAGTACACCAAATATGACCGGGTTTATTAAAATCAAGTATCATTAATTAATTCTTTATTAAGATTACTATCGTGATTATTTATATTAAATGATATAATTTTTAATATAAATCCTAATTTGAATTAAAAAGAAAAAAATATCTATATTCTTATTGTAAAATAAAACGTACTCAATTATTGATATTAACTTTTTAAGTAATCTATTAATAAAGAACTATTGTGAGTTTCGCGTTTCCCACATATTGATAAATCGTTTTGAGTTACTTGCTGTATAAATAACCGTATGGGAAATATTGCGATGGCCTAAATAGTCTTGAATTAAACGTGTATCTCTGCCTAAATCCGCCAGTGCGTAGCCACAGGCGTGGCGTAACATATGAGGGTGTGGACTAATAGAAACATTGGCTTTTTTACCTAAACGGCGTAATAACCCATAAACTTGTTGACGGGAAATTGGTCCCGTTTTTTGTGATAAAAATACCCATTCAGAATCTGATTCTCTCCAGTTTTCTCTACTTTTCAACCAGTTGCATAAGGCTTCATATTCCTCATCAATAATAGGTTGTGTTGTTGAAAGCCCACCTTTTAAACGCCTGACATAGAGTATTCTACTTTCTAGATCAATATCGCTTAATGTTAAATTACATAGTTCGCTAACACGAAAACCATGTAAAAAACACATTAAAAACATACAGTAATCTCTTTCGGGATACCTACCTTCCTTAGCTTGCTTTAAAATAGCGTTCACTTCAAAACGTGTAAGAAATTTACGTTGCTTCATTTTCGTAACCTTTTCAATTAGATAATAAACAACAAAAGTCAGTTGCAGCATCACTATAGCAAGTAATATGCATCAATAAAGGGTTGTGTTTTTTTTATACTTTCTTTTTTACTCGTTAATTTTAAACAAGTTTATTGAAAGTTTGCCAATTTTTAGAAAACGAAAACCATTGATAGGTAAGAGAAAGGAGAATAGCAGGTGATATTTACACCTATTTAGAGAAACAATCAAAATACACCAAATTGTTTACTATTATTCTCCGGCTTCTAACTTAAGTCAAATATATTATTGGGTATATATTCTTAATTATTTAACATATTGATATTAAACAATTTTTTAAAAAATCAAAATAATTTATTACTTTGTGCAAAACACTGAAATAAATTTTTTTACTTTTTTAACAAACTATAGTATTTGCACTTAGAATTATATAATCTTTTTCCTAAATTTTAAGATGAAAAAATCTAAATAGTCATACTTGCAAGATGAAAATCTTTAACTAAACAATTTGGTGTATTTTGTTTCGTTTCTAACGATATTTCGTGGCGTTTGAAGTGGACTTAAATATACCAAAATTCCCGAGCTCAATAAATGAGCCATTCAATTAGGAATAATCCAATCCTAAATGAATTAATTATTTTAGATGTCTTCATCCTTTATATTTCAGGAAACAAAAAGATGAAATTAAATAAATTAGCTTTAGTTCTTGGTTTAGGTTTATCTGTTGTTGCGGGTTCTGCTTTAGCAGCAGATCAAGGTCATGGTACTGTTAAATTTGTTGGTTCAATCATTGATGCTCCTTGCTCAATTACTCCTGATACTGAAAATCAAACAGTTCCACTAGGTCAAATTTCTACTGCTGCATTAAAAGATGGTGGCCGTAGTAATTCTCGTGACTTTAAAATCTCTTTAGAAAATTGTACTACAGAGACTTACAAAACTGTTCAAACAACTTTCACTGGTTCTGAAGCAACTGAAGTTTTAGAAGGTTCTTTAGGCATTGAAGGTATCGCTAAAAATGCAGCTGTTGTTATCACCGATGCGGGTGGTAAACAAATCAAATTAGGCACCCCAAGTGCTGCTCAAAACCTGCGTGATGGTAACAATGATCTGAACTTTGCTGCTTATTTACAAGGTTCTGCATCTGAAGCTGCTGTTCCAGGTGACTTTACTGCAATCGCAACTTTCGCACTGACTTATCAGTAAGAAAAAATAAGTTCTGTACAAGGAAGTACAGAGCTTTATTCCTGTCTTTACTTTTAATGATTTTTCTTACTAACGGAGAAAAATATGAATCGCAAGATGGCACCACTATTGCTATGCCTTGTTGCCAGTTTAGTGACTGCGCCAACGATAGCCAGTGATGTAAAACAAGATAAAAACATGCATCAGCGATTTGGGTGGCTCAATCTACAAGGAACCATATTAGAGCCGTCATGTGCAATATCAGCGGGAAGTAGTGATCAAGTGATCCCGCTAACGACGGTATCTATCCCAACGTTAGTCACTGAAGGTCAAGGACCGATTGAATATTTTTCTATCAGATTAACGGACTGTACGCTAATTAGCCAGAAAGGGCAAGAAGCGGATAATCCACGTTTTATCGCAACGTTCGATGGTCCTTCTAATGGAAATGGCAACTTTGAGTTATCCGGTGAAGCCAAAGGTGCTTCATTAGCGATAGCGGATCGTTATGGTCGACAAGCTATTCCAGGACAACCCCTACCGCCCGTTGGCATTGATTCGCAGTCAATGGCATTGCTGTACCAAGCTCGAATAGTCAAAAACAACGATACGCCAAAAGCGGGGAATTACCGTACGACGCTGCGCTTTAAGCTGGAATACTATTAAATGGATCAGGGTTGGATAATTTATGGTTAGATCATTCAAAACCGTTTGTTTAGAGAAGCGAGAAAAGAGAAAAAAGCATGCTATTCGGCCTGTTGCTATATTGATCTATTTAATTGTTACTGGGGCATCCAGTCTTTCAAGTTCAGCTTTAGCGAATAGCGATATTGAGTTTAATGCTGATATTTTAGATCTTAAAGATAAACAAAATATCGATTTATCTGATTTCTCTCGAGCTGGCTATATTATGCCAGGGCGCTACGAATTTGTTGTTCGTATAAATAATAATGAACTTCCCGATATCTATAATATTAATTACGTTGTACCTGCAGATGATCCCAAAGGAAGTGAACCTTGCTTACCTCCTGAATTAGTTCGTCAATTAGGGCTAAAACCGGAGTGGCTTGATAAAATTCGTTTTAACGATAATCAAACTTGCCTTGATACATCATCTATTCCCGGAATGACAATAAATGCCAGTTTAGGTAGTGGTAATTTATTATTAACGATACCTCAAGCTTATTTGGAGTATTCAGCACCAAACTGGGATCCGCCTTCTCGTTGGGATGACGGTATTTCAGGGATACTTTTTGATTATAACGTTAATGCCAATGTGACTGATCCTGCTAAAGGGAAACAACGTCAGCAAGTGACGGGGTTAGGTACTTTAGGGGCGAACTTAGGTGCTTGGCGTTTTCGCGCTGATTGGCAAGCGAGCTACCAACATACGACAGGGATCCCTCAAAGTACAGAAAACAGCTGGAAATGGAATCAATACTATCTCTATAGAGCTATCCCTCAATGGGAAGCGCGCTTTGTCATGGGAGAGACTTACTCGCGCTCCGATATTTTTGATAGTTTCCGTTTTACCGGGGTTCATCTCGCAACTGACGACAATATGTTGCCACCGAATTTACGTGGATATGCGCCAGAAGTCACAGGTGTAGCAAAAACCAATGCCAAAGTGACAATTAGCCAACAGGGTCGAGTGATCTACGAGACGCAAGTTGCTCCAGGACCATTTCGTATTCAAGATATTAATGATGCCGTTAGCGGTAAATTAGATGTACGTGTCGAAGAGCAAGATGGCTCTGTACAAGAGTTTCAAATGGATACGGCAAGTATTCCTTATTTAACTCGACCAGGACGAGTGCAATATAAATTCTCGGCAGGTAAACCTTCTAATATTGACCATAATACCGAAGGCCCCGTTTTTGGTATGGGTGAATTTTCATGGGGGGTGAGTAACGGTTGGTCACTTTATGGGGGATCAATTGTTGCAGGTGATTATAACGCCTTGTCTGCGGGTATCGGCCGTGACTTGATGGCTTTTGGTGCGCTCTCTTTTGATGCTACTCACTCTTGGGCAAAAATTCCACGTGATGATAAGCGTTATAACGGTGGCTCTTATCGATTAAGTTATTCAAAACGTTTTGAAGCTATTAATAGCCAAGTCACCTTTGCTGGTTATCGCTTCTCAGAACGCGACTTTATGACCATGGATCAGTATTTAGAGCGTCGCTATCGCGATGGTAATGCTGATAATAACAAAGAACTTTATACCATTATGTTTAGTAAGCAATTTCCTGACTGGGGATTGAGTACTTACTTAAACTATAGTCACCAAACATATTGGAATAAGCCAACTAATGATAATTACAACTTATCGTTAGCGAAAAGCGCGGATATTGGTCGTTTTAAAAATATCAATTTTAGTCTCTCCGCTTTCCGTAATAAATTTAATGGCACCAATGATAATGGCGTTTATATGAATGTCAGTATGCCTTGGGGTGATCGTGCGACCATCAGTTACAACACTGTCATTAATAAGAGCGGTAACTCTCATAATGTCAGCTATTACGATCGAATTGATGACAATAGCAGTTATCGTGTTGGCGCTGGGGTAAGTAGCAATGGTAAACCTTCAGCCGATGCTTATTTTATGCATTATGCTGATGCGGCCTTAGTCACCGCCAGTGCAAGTCATATCAATGGTGAATATACCTCTGCCACTTTATCGCTACAAGGTGGTGCCACACTTACGCCGAAAGGTGGAGCATTACACCGCGTTAGTCGTACAGGTAGTACTCGCTTACTTATTGATACAGACGGTATCGCTAATATTCCCGTGAAGAATTTTGGTGCGATTTCCCATACCAATATGTTTGGTAAAGCGGTATTGCCAGATATTAATGATTACTACCGTAGTAGCGCGAGTATCGATCTTAATCGATTACCTGAAAATGTCGAAGCATTACGCTCAATTCAGCAATTAACCCTAACCGAAGGGGCGATTGGTTACCGTCGATTTGATGTTATCGAAGGGCAAAAAGCCATGGCGGTTATTCGGTTAAAAGATGGAACCTTCCCACCATTTGGCGCCAGTGTCACAACAGAAAAAGGGCGTGAGTTAGGCATCATTAATGATGGTGGAAATGTTTATCTAACCGGTATTAATACCGGGGATGTATTGAGTGTTCGTTGGAGTGGTAAAGAGCAGTGCAAAGTACTTATTCCAACATTGGTGGAGAATGTGCAAATTTCATCACTATTATTGACCTGTAGTGATGATGGCACAGCAACCTCTACTTTCAATCAAAGAGAAGTCTCCTTACCTAAAACGAAGTTTCTATCTCGTTAAGGTTAAGGAACAGGAAATAAAGATAAAAACAACTTCAGACAAAGAGTAATTAAAGATGATGTTATTAAAACGCTCATGCATTGTTGCAACCACTTTGTTAATGGGAATGGCATTTACTCATCAAGCTGTTGCTGCCATTGCGCTAGATCGAACTCGTGTCATTTTTAATGGTGCCGAAAAATCGATTAGTTTAAATGTCAGCAATCAAAATAAGGACTTGCCTTATCTTGCTCAAGGCTGGATGGAAAATGAAAACGGCGAACGTATTGAAAGCCCACTGATTGTTTTACCCCCGATCCAACGTATTGAACCGGGTGATAAAAGTCAGATTAAGGTGCAATCATTACCTGATATAGCCAAATTACCACAAGATAGAGAAAGTGTTTTCTATTTTAACCTACGTGAAATTCCACCACGTAGTAATAAGCCTAATGTACTGCAAATTGCATTACAAACGCGGATCAAATTATTTTATCGTCCTGCATCAATCTATGCCTCGCAAACGGATTTAACCAATCCTTGGCAAGAGCAGATCACTTTAACTAAAAAAGGTGATCGCTTCGAAGTGAATAATCCAACGCCTTACTATGTGACATTAGTCGATGGATTAACCAGTTTGAAAGGAAAAAGCTTGGATGGCTTTGAACCATTAATGATCGCACCTAAAAGTAGCGGCACGATAAATCTGAGTGCTTCCATGTTTGGTGCTTCACCGGTATTGAGCTACATCAATGATTATGGCGGTCGCCCTCAGATGAAATTCACCTGTAGTGGCAATCAATGCAAAGTAACAGAAACGGCAGCTGGAAACTAAATAGGTCTGATTTATGGTTATGGAACAGTGGTTTAGCCCAAGCAAGGCAGTGTTGGTTTTTATTCTGGCAACATTTACTGGAGGCCTGAGTTCTACTGCTGTTGCTAACTTACCTGCAGGAGCAGTAATAAGAGCGACCCCCGGGATTGTTTATATCAATATTACTGGAAACGTCATTGCTCCACCTCCTTGCTTAATCAATGACGGCAAGATGATCGAGGTGAATTTTGGCGAAGTAATGAGTACGCGTATTAATGATAGCAATTATAAGCAACCTATCGAATATACCGCGACTTGCCAAAAAAGACCGACTAACGCCATGAAAGTCTATATAACAGGTAATGCAACAGGGTTCGATAGTAATGCCCTACAAACTAATATTACGGGATTAGGGGTACGCATTCTTTATCAAGGTAAATTATTAGGATTAGGCTCAGCGGTTAAATTTACCTATCCCAATTTGCCTAAACTAGAAGCGATCCCTGTGCGTGATAATAGAGAAACACTAGTTGGTGGAGATTTTGTTGCCAATGCCACACTTCATGTAGATTATCAGTAAAGGGGCAACACGATGAATAAATTGCAATCTATTTGTCTGATTATATTACTAAATTCTACAGCAGTAATGGCGGCAGACTCGCCTAATTTAAAATTATTCGGAACATTATTAGTGCCACCTCCTTGTGTTATCAGTAATGACGAACGGATTGAGGTTTTTTTTGGTAAGAACGTCGGTATTAATAAAGTTGATGGTATTAACTATACCGAATCGGTGAATTATACCTTGGTATGCGACGCTAATTTAAAAGGCTGGGATTTGGGATTATCAATTATCGGACCTAAAACCCAGTTTGATGAGGCGGCGTTGCAAACCAATATTCCCGATTTAGGTATTCATTTAACTCAAGATGGTAAGCCTTTTAAGCTAAATGAGCGTATTGCGATTTCACCAGATTCGCCTCCGGTTATTCAAGCTGCTCCAGTAAAAAGACCGGGAAGTACATTGCCTGAAGGGGCATTTGAAGTCTCAGCCACCTTATTAGCAGAATACCAATAGGAGCGTTTTGATGAAAATTAAAACATTATCGATCCGGTTCATATTGGGTCTATCTGTATCAATAGGGTTAACTTCAACGGCTTTTGCAATACCAGACAACCTCTATTTTCACGGCATATTAGTTGATGAGCCTTGTACCATAAAACCGGGTGATGAAACCGTGGTACTCGATTTTGGCAATATTCCTGATAAAAACCTTTATGCCTATAAAAGAACGCCAAGCAAGTTATTTCAATTACGTCTGTCAGAATGTGATCTCTCAATCGGTAAAAGCGTCAAAATAACCTTTAAAGGAGAGGAAAATCAAGCAATGGCAGGAGAAGGATTTTTGGCAATAAGCCCGGGCAGCCAAGCTTCAGGCATTGCGGTGGGATTAGAGTCTGAAAATGGTAATGCTCTACCTATAAATAAAGAAACAGACAAGATGTCATTAACTGCGGGTGACACTATTTTGAATTTTTATGCCTTTATTCAAGGTGAGCCGGATGCGATTGCGAATAAGTCGATTAAACGTGGTCCTTTTAGTGCAATAGCCACCTTCTATTTGAATTATGACTGATAATGAAGATTGAGGTTTTACATGTTTATATTTAAACGATTTCCGGCGATATTTATCTTAATAGCGGGGCTTTTCTCAGCACCTGCGATGGCCTCTATTTTTTCTTATATAACAGAATCAACAGGGACACCTTCTAACGCCACTTATACTTATGTTATTGAGCGTTGGGATCCAGAAACCTCAGGAATATTAAATCCTTGTTATGGCTGGCCTGTGTGTTATGTCACAGTAAACCATAAACATACAGTAAATGGTACTGGGGGAAATCCTGCATTTCAGATTGCTCGAATTGAAAAGCTACGTACTTTAGCTGAAGTTCGTGATGTAGTACTTAAAAATAGATCATTCCCTATTGAAGGGCAAACCACCCACAGGGGACCTTCATTAAACTCTAACCAAGAGTGTGTGGGATTATTCTATCAACCGAATTCAAGTGGTATATCACCACGAGGAAAACTCTTACCAGGTTCACTATGCGGTATCGCACCACCACCAGTGGGTGCTTGTAAAATATCTGAAGGTGCGGTGAACCTTAACTATGGTGATATTGATGAAGCTAGTTTAAGTGGTGCTAAGCGCTCTGAAACAATCAATGTAACCTGTAATTTAGCAATGAAAGTGTTGGTTATCGCATCTGGCTCTGATAGTGGGCGGGTACCTCTGCGTGCAGATAAGAGTTTATATGCTGATTTATATCTAAACAATTATCCTGGTGAAAAAGGCGTTACGGTAAATGTTCCAGCAGGCGGTTCAGCGCCAGTCTCTGTGAGTTCAACGCTACGCACGAATGGACGGGTAGCTCCTGGTCGTTTCTCCGGTTCCGGTTCAATTATTTTAACCATGCCTTAATCATGATAGTGGGTGAATATTATGATGATGAATTTTGATTTTGCGAATATAGATGTAAATGCTTCTGTAGGTAAAAAGATCCAAAAAAAACGTAAAGAGCTGGGTTATACCGGTATGCAGCTGGCTAAAAAAATTGGTGTCAGCCAGCAACAGTTTTCTCGCTATGAACGAGGTATGAACAAAATAGATCTCAGACATTTAGTGTTGTTAGCTCTCTATTTAAATACACCCATTTATTGGTTTTTTGAGGATTGCTACGTAAAAAAGCCTTCATTAAATAATAAAGGAATAGATAAGCGCAATTATGTTATTGCTCAAGCAACACCTGATGCTTTTCATTATTGATATTAAGTCGATATGACATATTGATGTTTTGCTAGATATTACATTTCTTTGATTGATTACCTTATTGGTAGGGCAAGGGCAACCTTGCCGTTTTTTTATGTTGAAAGCTGACTTATTTTATCTCTTCTAATAAACTCATTTATTATTTTTCTATTATTTACTACGCTATTATTAGGTTTTTCTCCTATTTTATTATCATACCACTTAGTCACAAATAGACTTATTTTTTAACATCTCTTAGTTAATTCTTGTAATGATGTGACTATAAATAGTAATTTCAGCCGTTATTATCAGGTTTATTAGAGTATTCGAAGCTTTTTATGTACTTTTTAAGGAGTTTTTAGTTCTGCAAAGGTTAATAAATAGACTTTAAAATGTTAAAAAGTGTTAACTTGCGCGCATTTTTTAATTTTAGATATTATAAATTGATTTTAATGTTTGTTATCTATAATTGATGGTGTATTTTTTAACTTATTGTTTTATATTAATTAAATTATATTTTTTTTCATTGTTTGAGTGTTAATTTTAGATAATATCATTTATATGATAGGTATTTACGGATAGTAAAAACAAATTTGGTTGTGTACTGTGCATTTTCTGTTTTTTTATAAAAAGGATAAATCATGCAAACAAAAAAACAGGGAGGAAGTCGTTTTCTACGCACAGTGGAATGGCTTGGAAATGCACTCCCCCATCCCGTTATTTTATTTATTATTTTAATTGCTATTTTACTTGTATCTTCAGCAGTTGGTGAATACTTCGGCGTTACAGTACAAGATCCACGACCAGAAGGCGCTAAAGGGCGCGCTGAAGATGGTTATATTCATATTATCAGTTTACTTGATGCTGATGGTATACGACGTATTCTTGCTAATATTGTTACCAATTTTACAGGGTTTGCTCCTTTAGGAACCGTACTGGTGGCTTTACTCGGTGTCGGAATAGCTGAACGAGCGGGATTATTATCAGCCGTTATGCGTTTAGTGGTTATGAAAGCTCCACGCAAAATGACCACATTAGCCATTGTATTTGCAGGTATTATGTCAAATACTGCAGCTGAATTAGGATATGTTGTCTTGATCCCGCTATCGGCAATTATTTTCCATTCGCTAGGTCGTCATCCATTAGCGGGGATTGCTGCTGCGTTTGCGGGAGTATCTGGTGGATATTCAGCTAACTTGCTGTTAGGGACTATCGATCCATTATTATCAGGTATTACACAACAAGCAGCACGCATTATTGACCCAAGCTATATTGTTGGTGCGGAAGCAAACTGGTACTTTATGTTTGTCAGCACCTTTTTAATTACATTTTTAGGCTACATCATCACAGAAAAAATCGTTGAGCCTCAGTTAGGGCCTTATAATGGTAATGAATTAGATGATGAAGAAACTGATCTAAAAAATGCTGCGCAAGTTACCCCTCTTGAGAAAAAAGCACTATGGGCAGCAACAGGAACATTTATTGTGATGGCCATCATTCTGGCATTCACTGTCGTACCTGAAAATGGCATATTAAGAAACCAAGAAACAGGTTTAATTGGTAACTCACCATTCTTAAAATCCATTGTTGTATTTATTTTCTTATTTTTTGCTATCCCCGGTATTGTTTATGGTTGGATAGCCAAGACTATGCGTTCAGATAAAGATATTGTCGATGCCATGGCAAACTCTATGAGCACATTAGGTCTTTATTTAGTAATTATTTTCTTTGCTGCTCAATTTGTGGCTTTTTTTGGCTGGACAAATATAGGGCAAGTGATCGCTGTTAAAGGTGCAGCTTTACTCAACAGTATTGATATGCCAAGTGGGTTGCTATTTTTGGGCTTTATTTTAATTTGCGCCTTTATCAATTTAATGATTGGTTCAGCTTCCGCACAATGGGCAGTAACGGCGCCTATTTTTGTTCCTATGTTAATGCTGGCAGGTTATGCGCCAGAAACTATTCAAGCAGCTTATCGTATAGGTGATTCGGTGACGAATATTATTACGCCAATGATGAGTTACTTTGGTTTAATCTTAGCGGTTGCCACAAAATATAAGAAAGATACGGGTATTGGAACCATGATCTCGATGATGTTGCCATATTCTATTATCTTCTTAATTGGTTGGTCACTGTTATTCTACCTTTGGGTGTTTGTTTTCCACTTACCTGTAGGGCCTGGATCGCCAATTTATTATTCACCGCATGCGGGATAATATTATTCTTTAGATAAGCTTATACAAGGATGTATAGGCTTATTTGTGTTTATCTTTATGTGTTGCTAACTTTTCTGTTAATTGGGTTGCATAGTCCGTATGTAGAAACTGTGTGTCCATTCCTGCCTGTTGTAATTTTAATTCGAGTAAAGTGAGTTTTTTTTGTAACTGTTCATCTTTGATGCCAGTTTCTGAAAGTGAACTTAATATTTCAGCTAAAGATAATGCATCTTTTCTATCTTGCATTTCTGGGGGCAAAAAGCCGGCATTCTTAAGCAAATGATAACTAGCCCGCAAAGACTCAGGAACATGACTGTTATCATCTAATACCAAGGGTTTACCTTCTCCTGGCAAAGAAGAGAGTTCACCATTTTTCAACGCCTTTTCAATGTGGCGCTCCGCCCATTCATCAAGAATTGACATTATTCAGCCTCAACATTAATGACTAATGTAATCAATAAAATAACAAACTTAATTTCACTTGATCAAATCACATAAAATGATATTATATTTTTATATTATATAAAAATATATATTGTTATAGGGAGAGTAAAATGAGCAAGTACCAAGAAATAGTAACAGACATCTCGGGGAATATGGGGGCATTATCTAAAAATATTCCTGAAGTTATGAAGTCATTTATGAGTACCACCAAAGCAAGCTCTAAAGATGGTGTGCTCGATGCTAAAACCAAAGAGCTGATTGCTATTGCCATTGCTGTTGCTAATCGTTGCGATGGTTGTATAGGTTTTCATACTAAAACTCTAGTTGAATTAGGGACGACAGAGCAGGAGCTTGCAGAAGCATTGGGCGTCGCGATTTATATGGGAGGGGGCCCTTCTGTGATGTATGCGTCCAATACCATGGGTGCTTTTAAAGAATTTAGTCAATAGTATTTAATAAAATTTAGTTATCATTATAGCCAGCATATTGCTGGCTTTTTGGGTTTTAAAGCTTATAGTGGCTCACTTATATTTTAGTTTTTCTTAATGATTACTAATGGTATTAGTTATATTCGTGAAATGCCAAAAGGAAATTATTATTGATAACCTTTTTTATAAAAACATAAAGGAATTGTGAGTATTTTTACGTAAAAAAATAAAAGATAACAATTTGATTTTTAATAATATTTTTTATTTCTCTATTTTTATTAATAAAGCTTTAATAAATATATTTGAATTTTTTATAAAATATTATGACTAATTGATGTTGATAAATAATGTAGTGCGTTTATTTGAGGAATTATGAATATAGCGATGACAGAAAGATATAAATGGTTATTGTTTTTCCTATTTATCTTATTAACTTATTTTATTCCTTTAGAAACGCGACTGTTATGGCAACCAGATGAAATTCGTTATGCTGAAATTAGCCGTGAAATGTTAGTTTCTGGCAATTGGTCAGTGCCTTATCTTCTTGATATTCGTTATTTTGAAAAACCTGTTTTAGGATATTGGATCAATTGTATTGCTCAGTGGCTATTTGGTGAAAGCCATTTTGCGGTGCGTATTGTTGTAGTAACATCAACCTTATTAACAGGATGGCTTATTTATAAAGCGGCAATGGTAGTTTGGCGCAATAGCGCTCTTGCTTTTAATGCTATGACCGTTTTTTTATCTTCTTTTCTGGTATTAGCAATAGGTACTTATAATATATTAGATCCTATTGTGACGCTGTTTGTGACCGCTGCAATGTACTCATTTTTAGTTGCGTTATCGACCCCGAATAAAAAGGGCAAAATAATTACTTATATGGGTATTGGCTTTTTTTGCGCACTTGGTTTTTTAACAAAAGGCTTTATTGCGGTTGTTTTACCTGCATTAGTTTTTTTAGTCATGGCAATTAGTCAAGCTCGCTTTAAAGAAGTGGTTTGCTATTCCTCTATTGCACTGTTAGCTCTCGCTATTACAGCTGGACCTTGGGTGATTACTGTTGCATTACAAGCACCGGATTATTGGAATTATTTTTTCTGGGTTGAACATGTACAGCGTTTTATTGCTAAAGAGTCTGCTCGCTCACAACCAACGTGGTTCTATATCCCGATAGTTATATTGGGTGTATTGCCTTGGCTAGGTTTTTTATTTGGTGCATTAAAATCAGCTTTCTCTTTAAAAAAAGGTACACTCTATTTTCTGCTGTGGTTTGCTCTCTTTTTTGCTTTTTTCTCAGCCTCAAAAGGAAAACTATTAACCTATATGCTACCGTGCTTTGTGCCATTATCTATTTTAATTGCACACTATATCGAAGAGTTAAAAGATAGACCTGATGAGAAAATCAGTAAACTGAACGCATCTATCAATATTGCTTTTGGGTTAATGGGTATATCAGCCGTTATCTATTCTTTATACAGTGCCAAATTTGAGCTTTATGATACGAATGAAACGTTAAAAATAGTGTTAGCAATAAGTGGGTTTTTATTTTGGAGTGTGATTGGTGCGGGGGCGCTGTTTAGACAAACACAGTTTTTAACGATGTTTTGCTCTATCGGACTAAGTTTAGTTATTGGCTATGCAATCCCAGAAAAGATAGAAAGTAGGAGTACACCAGAAAATATTATCCAACGTTATTATGAGCCTTTAAGTAATAAATCGTATCTTTTAACGGATGAAGTTGGTATTGGTACATCACTTGCTTGGGGACTAAAACGGACTGATATCCGTTTAACAGAGACGAAAGGTGAGTTGGCTTATGGTTTAAATTACCCAGATGTAAAAAATAAATACTATAGCCTTGAACAGCTATTAGCATTAATCGAAGCAAACCAATATAAAGGGGTAGCGATTGTTTTAGTCAGACCTGATAGAAAGCAGATTTTGACTAAATTGACTACATTAAAGGAAAAACCGATAGTAGAAAAAGAGGGCGATTTAACGCTGGTGTTCTTTAATTAGCTGAATTGCTTTAATATTTATTTTGCTGTGATGTTTTTTCTCAGTGAGTACTGATCATGTATTACGATTTTGCTTTTCGTGTGATTTATATGTGATCTAGATTAAAAAACAGAATTTGTCGGTAAATATATTTTGCGCTTTGTCGTTTTAATGGTAGGTTTAAAATGTGTCCATTAGAACGGAGTTAGCTAAGCACTATATGACAAGTCACTTAACTTTATCAGAACCCCCACCCAGACAAAATGTACTCATGAATAGGGGGAATTTATGCTGATTTTTTTAACTGAATGTATTATCGGTCTGGCATCAATTGCTCTTACTCACCGTGTATTAATGTTGTACGGTAATAAAAAGAAGTGATGAAAATACGATATGCTAATAAGCTAAGTAATCTATTAGACTAACTATCATAGACGCAAAGCCCTATAACCTGATTAATTATAGGGCTTTTATTATAGTATTGAGTTAAATCAATTATATATTTTCAGCTACTGAAAATAGTTTTCAATAATTTTTATTTTTTCAATATCTAGAGTATTGGTATATTGATGTAATAATGCCCAAGCTTGAATATAATCATATTTGGCTTTGATTAAATCTTGCTGCGCTCTATATAAAAGCTCTTCCGCATTAAGCACATCAACCATCGTTCGCTGACCACCAATATAGCTTTTTCGTGTTGCATTTAATTGTAACTTAGCGGAACTAACTGCTTGCTCAAAAGCCATCAATTTAATATGGCTCGTTGAGCAAATTTGATATTGATATCTTAATTCCTGCATAATATTTTGAATAATAGCATCCCTTTCAAATGCACTCATCTGATATTTTGCTGTCGACTGACGCATTGATGCCGTTGTTTTACCCCCATTAAATAAAGGCATACTGACATAAAAACCCACGTTAGCAGATTGGTATTTCTGGTTAATGGTATTATTACTATCAGAATTACTACTAGAGTAAGCAGCATAAAATTGTACTGTTGGGAAAAATTCTCCTCTATTTTTCTCAATCTCTTGTTTAGCTATCGCCATTTCATGACGAGCAGATTGTATCTTTAAGTTATTTTGTATGGCATTTTTTTCCCATGTGGAATAGTCATCGGGAGCCAGTGATTGAAGAACAAACTTTGTATCAGTTAGCTTTGCGATGTGCTCATGAGTAGGCAATTGTGAACCGATCATAGCACTGAGTTTGTTTTTAGCCTTTTCAATTTCTAATTGAAGATCGGTATATTGTGACTGGGTTAAATATAAACGAGTCTCTATTTCAGCAATATCTGTTTTGGTTCCTTCTCCTAACTCCAATAGGCGTTGACTTGAAACTAGTTGTTTTTGATAGATTTCTTGCTGTGCTTGATTTAGCAATAATTTATCTTGTGTATAAGCAACTTGAATATAATTATCAATAAGTCGAATGATTAATTCTGAAAATTTATTTTGATAATGACTGTCTGCTAATAATGTTTTAATGATAGAAGCTTTGTATTCACTAAATGCGGTGTAGTCAAATAGTGGTTGACTAATAATCGCGTTGACAGAATAGCTTTGATAGTTTTGATACTCCACTGTTGTTATTTTATCCTGAAATATATTTATTGGATAAGACTTACGTTGCCAGTTGCGAGGATTATTTTTGTAATTGACAGAAATATTGGGTAGCAATTGTGATAACCCGATATTTTCATACTCTTTACCTGCTACTTGCTCTTTTACAGCTGCATTAAATGTGGGATCATGTTTAATCGCTAAAAAATAGAGATCAGACAATGTAACCGCTGAAGCTGGCAAGCTTAGGAGTCCTACGGAAAAAAGTGTAAAAAGTTTTTTTATTAGCATCATTATTCTTCCGTTAATGAAGTATGGAGCCTATCCAATACTGGTTTGAAAAGATAATTTAATAATGAGCGATCACCAGTTTTAATAAATACATCAACGGGCATGCCTGCTTTCAATTTATTTTTATTATCTGCTAATAATGTATAATCTTTTATGTTAATAAGAACTTGATAATATGGCTCAGTTGTTCTTTCATCAATTAATCTATCGGCAGAAATAATCGTTACTTCACCAGGAATTTTTGGCGTGGTATTTTGATTAAAGGCACTAAAGATCAAATCAACGGGAAGGCCAGGAGTTACCTTATCAATAAGATGTGGAGCAAGGCGTGCTTCAATAACAAGTTGATGATCTTCAGGCACTATGTCCATTAATGTCTGACCTGTTTTTACAAAGCCACCTTGGGTAAAAACAGAAAGATCCATCACAGTACCCGATATCGGTGCGATAATTGCCATTTTAGCTAATTTATCTGTTTCTATAATAAGTTGTTTTTCTGTTTCACTGATTTGTAATTGTATTTTATTTAGTTCTGTTCGAGCTAGTTGGTGGAAATTGGCATTACGTTGCAATATTCTTTGCTCATATTCTAATTTTTGTTTTTCTAATGCACTTATTTGCCCAAAAGTCTCGTTGAGTTGATTATTATTTTCTGCTAATTCTCTTATCATTTCTTGATATCGATGACGAGGAATATATCCTTCATTAGCTAATATTTGTAAATCATTAAGCTGATTTTGTAGATTACTAATTTGACTCTTTTTATTCTGAATTGAGCGCTTTAGATGGGTTAGGCGACCAGTAATGCCATCGATAGCTGCTTTATAACCATTTATTTCACTTATTAATTCTGCACTTTTTTCATTTAATAAACGATTTTGTTGTAGTAATAACTTCTCTCTATTTTCAGTAGATGAATAGTATTTCTCGTTATTATTTAATTTAAATGAAGTTTGTTGATTAAGTTCAGCATATAATCTTTGTTGAGTGATCAGTAAATTATCATATTGCTCTGATAACGATTTTACTAAGGCTTGAGATTGAATAGGGCTTAGCTGTATCAGAGTTTGTCCAGCTGATACCGGATCACCATTTTTTACAAATATATGAGTAATAATGCCTTCAACAGATGACTGTACACTTTTTTTATTCCCCGATATCGCTACGTTTCCTATTGCAGGAACTCCTTTATCAAGGGGCGCGAAAGCAGCCCAAAAAATAAAAATTGCTAAGCCTAATAAAACCACAGTCCATCCAATAACGAGAAATTTCTTTGGATCATCTGAAATTTTTTCTGACAGTGGTATAACATTTTTTTCTATAGTCATAATCAATTCCGAAAAATTAAGCGTTATTTGAGGTTGCTGGTGTTGAAGAAATAGTGTTTGCCGTTTTTGTGATAGTTGGATTATTTAATTCAGCAATAACAGAAGCCGTTGGACCGAATAATTTGGTGTTTCCATCAAATATCACTAATAATTTATTGGTGACGGAAAGTAGCTGTTTTTGGTGGGTAATTAAAATAACGGTTTTTTTATGCTGTTTTAATGTTTCGATCGCCTGTGTTAATGCTCTAATACCTAAATCATCTAAATTAGAATTTGGCTCATCTAAGACAACTAATGTGGGATCGCCATATAATGCTCTGGCTAATGCAATACGTTGTTTTTGTCCGCCGGATAATCCTTCACCGTGAGCACCAATTTGGGTTTCATATCCTTGAGGAAAGCGTAAAATCATCTCGTGTACATGTGCCATTTTGGCGGCTTGGATCACTTTTTGAGGATCAACCTCAGTAAAGCGTGCGATATTTTCAGCGATAGTGCCGGGGAAAAGGGCGATTTCTTGCGGTAAATAACCAATATGTGGGCCAATTTCTTCTTTACTCCACTGAAAGATATCCGCATTATCTAATCGCACAATGCCTTTTTTGACCTGCCATATACCGACAATAAATTTTGCTAAAGAAGACTTACCAGAAGCACTCGGGCCAATAATTCCTAGTATATCTCCCGGTAATAGAGCAAAATTGATATTATTTAGTAATATTCTGTCACTGTGTGGGTATACGGCTTCATCGATATTAACAAGTAATTGGCCTTGAGGCTTAGGTAAGGCCATTTTTTTATTTTCTTGAGGGTATGTTTTTAATAAAGTTGTCAATCTATTGTAGGCTGCTTTACTGCTATCCCAACTTTTCCATACATTGATCACTTGCTCAATAGGGGCCAATGCTCGACCTAAAAGTATTGAACCGGCAATCATCATTCCAGGACTGATAGTATTATCAATAGCAAGCCATCCCCCTAAACCTAGCATTAAAGATTGTAATGCCATACGTGTTACTTTTGTGATAGCGTTAATACCGGCTGCATTATCACTGGCTTGTGTTTGTGCTTGTAAGTATTTGAAATGAGCTGTTTGCCATTGTTTACGTAGCTGGCTAAGCATTCCCATCGCTTCGATAGTCTGTGGATGTTCTAAATGATGACTTTGTATTAGTTGTGCTTGATTGGCAAAACCGTTCGCTTTTTTTAAATGATTTTTAGATAGATATTCATTAAGGATAGCCAAAGCAAATAAGATAAGGGCACCACAAAGTGCAAATAATCCTAACCAAGGATTAAATAAAGTAATAACTAAAAGGTAAATAGGGAACCAAGGTAGATCAAAGAAAGTGAATATGGCATGACTAGTAATAAATTGTCGTAAAGTAATTAGGTCTGTCAATGCTAATGTTGGGTTAATATTCGCTATTTTATTTAATTTTTCTCGGTAAGCCGATGTGTAAACCCTTGAATTAAGTGATAAATCTAATTTATTACTCATGCGTATAACAATAATGCTTCTTAAATATTCTAATCCTCCCATAAAGATAAATAGAGCTAACATAATGATTGTTAGCATCAATAGTGTCATTTCATTACCTGATGGTAATACTCGATCGTAAACTTGTAACATATAAATAGAAGGGACTAACATTAATATATTAATTAAAGCGGTAAATAGTCCAATAGAGAGAAAAACTTTTCGTCTCTCTTTTATGATACTTGTTATCTCGTTATTATATTTTATTTGTGGCATGTGGTATTCCTGATTTAATTTGTCTATTTTTAGTACTAAATATCTTTTGTTGGTTTTAAAGAAGCGTCTATTTTCACTTTATTTATTATTATGAATATCAAAATAGCTTCATTTAAAGCAAAAGAGGGTAGGAGAAATAACTTTCTCCTACCTAACTATGACTTAAACAATAAAATCAGTTTCGTAATTAACAAAACCTACGATATCAATTTTAAAATCAGGATTATAATTATAGCCATAAGCATTAATGGCTAATTCAGAAGCATTGGTTACTTCATTATAGCTAAGAGTTGCTTCGCCAGCATTTCCTGTAAAGTTATCAACAAAGTTAAGAATTTTGCTACTAAATGTATCTTGAATTAATGTTGATAAATCAATTTTATCAATACCGGTTTTGAAATCCATTATTTTATCTGCGGCTGTTACTAAAGAATCTGCAATTTCTTTATAAATAAAGGTATTGCTTCCAGTGCCACCATGTAATGTATCCTGTCCACGACCACCATAAATAGTGTTATTACCACTATGGCCATAGATAATATCGTCCCCTTCACCTCCAATAAGAGTATTATCAGCATCATTACCATGAATAATATCATTACCAAAACCACCAATTGCGTTTTCTATGGTAACATTTTGTGCAATGGAAACATTTTTCTGTAATCCCCCCACATCAGAAAAGTTCCCAGCACGTAAATCAATCAGTTGATCTTGATAGAAGCCTGAGAAATCAAATGTATCGTTACCACCACTATCCCATACAGAGAAAATTAATTTATCATTGCTATCAGTAGCCGTATAATAATCAATCCCAGTATTTGAATTGAAACCATATACATCATCACCTGTTCTGGTAGTCGTATTTGCACCATAGAGATATTGCATAGCAGAAATATCATGAAGGAGAGGGGCTCCGGCATAAGCACCTTGGAAGTGGGCGCCTGTTTCATATTCATCCCAATAGCTCATTACTGTATATTGGCGACTATCTTCCGCATAATCAGATTTTAAATAACCTGGAACATTCTGACCTGCGTTATAATCACCAGGATGCATAAGACCCAGTGTATGACCAATTTCATGGATAATAGTTAAACGACCATAATTACCCAATTCTGGTGTAGTATTACCTGCATAATAATAATCACTAAACCATGCTTGGCCAGAAAGATCTTTTCCATAAGCATAGGTATTAGGCAATGTTGCATAAGCCTGAAATGTGCCATTGGGATCATAGATATTACCAAAAGTAATATCTGTTTTTACGTCAGAAGCCTTCATTCCATCAACATTCCCAACAGCAACTTCAGTAAATTTAATATTTGCAATATCAGACCATGCATCTAAAGATTTTCTTGCATGCTCTTTTTGTAATTCATTAAATTCATAAGGATTCTTATTACCAAATTGATTAAATTTGCCTTCCCATTTTGGGAATGAATAAGTCACCTCAGCGGGTTGCCCAATAACATATTTGCCATTCCAAGTGGAATCTTCACGGGCTATATGTTTTCCTGCGGTATCATAATCAAAAGAAGGTAATACTTTGGTTGAATAGTTATAGAAGATCCCGCTTTTATCTAATAAATCAGAAATATTAGATAACCCAACGGCTTTTTTTAATAAAAAAGATCCCATAATATCCTCCAGATATAAATTTAGGTTAAGTTTATTTTCATACTGAAAATATATTTATCTGGCGAATGCCATTGAGGATAAAGATAGACATTAATTATTATTAATCTAGGGGGGTAAAATAAGTTTTTAAATAATTGTGAAGTAAAGTGTGTTTTAAGTCAGAATAATTTAATAAGGTGAATATAATTATAGTTATATTTTATTTTTAGATGATTTCTATTGTTAGTTTTTATTTTTAATTGAAAGGATAATTTTACTTAAGTTTGATTTTTAATTTAATCAGTGGATTTATTTCAAATAAATGTGTCGTTTTTTATATTAACTTTTTTATACTAAGTTGTTTGATGTTTGATGTTTGATGTTTGATGTTTGATGTTTGATGTTTGATGTTTGATGTTTGATGTTTGATGTTTGATGTTTGATGTTTGATGTTTGATGTTTGATGTTTGATGTTTGATGTTTGATGTTTGATGTTTGATGTTTGATGTTTGATTTATTCCTATAGTAATAATAATATTTGTGAATAATAAACAAAATAAAAATAACATAATGTATTATTTTCATACTGTTAAAAAACAGAGTATCTAAATAAAAAGGACTACAATGTAATCATAATCCTTATTATTAATTAAAATAATATTTTTACATATCTAAAAGATCATTGTAACTTAATATACCCTCAAGTTTTATAAAGATAGTCGAATGATGGTTGTTATTGGCTGTTGAAATAGTTATTGTGGTTTTATTTGTATGAAGATCATTATGCAAAACTATTTCATTTTCATTTCCTGATAATTGTTCTACTCGTTTCATTTTTGATATATCTATTTTTTTATAGTCTCGATCAACAAAAATAACTTTGTCTTCATTTGTATTAAAATCAAAAATCAAATTATAACTTTTAGCGCCTTTATGGCATAAGAAGTTAAAAGTATCATTTCCTTGTCCACCATATAATAGATTAGTACCTAATCCACAATAAAATGTATCATTTCCTTCACCACCTTGAAGTTCATTATGTCCTGCCTTTGATATAGAAAATAATATATCATTACCTTTACCACCAATAAATGTATTACTTCCATAATAATCAACAAGGGTATCATCCCCATCACCACCAAAGAGTTGATCATTACCCTTACTTCCATAAAGATAATCATTGCCTATACCACCATAGAGATGATCATTACCCACACCTCCGTAGAGATAATCATTACCTATATCACCATAGAGAATATCATTACCCATACCACCATAGAGATGATCATTACCCAAACCACCCTTGATGGTATCATTACCATCACCACCTAGAAGTTCATTATTAGCACTATTTCCTATGATAGTATCATGACCTGATCCACCAATAGCATTTTCAATAATCGTTTTGTAGGCAATAGAGATATTACTCCGTAACCCGCCAATATCTGAAAAGCTACCTTCATTTAGGTTAATAACTTGATTAACGGTATATAGGGAAAAGTCTAATGTATCAATTCCCCCTGAATCCCAAATACAACTTACTAATTTATCTTCTATGCTTTTTAAGGAGTAAGCGGTGCGTCCCGTATTAGAATGAAATCCATAGATATTATTTTCAAGGCGTGTGGTCATATTTTCGCCATAGAGTTGTTGCAATAATAATATATCTAATAGCATAAAGGTCATGGGATAAAGACCGCCAAAATCAGCATGTTCTGAGGTTGGCATCTTATAACCCATAACAGAATATTTAAATGAAGCTAATACATGATTTTTATCTTTATATTCTAAGTATTGCCAGCTATGGTTTAGCCCGAGTGCATGACCAACTTCATGTAAAATAACTTTATAATGATATGTTCCTGGTTGATATTTATTATTTTTTAGTGTTTCAATTAGAGTATTAGTTTTTTTTATTATTAGAATAGTATCATTATCATAAAATTTAAACACATCACCAATATTACCTTCTGTTTTTATATAATTATCAAGATCATGTTGATGTATTATCTTATAATATTGGTGTGATGATAAATTTAAAAATATAGTTCCAGAGTATTGATATTGTTCATCAATATTTATCTTTTTTATGGGGGTTGAATACCAACTAGGGTAGGTTGCAAAACCTCTGGTGGTATATGAAAAATCTATTGAGCCATGACGAATATTAAAATCATCGTAAAAACCAAATTTTATATCGGCATCGTATTCTGGATGAGATGCAACAAACTTTGCTTGTGTTATACGGGAAATTTCACTAAGAATATCGGAAATAACTTCTTGTTGATGAGGATATATGGTTGTTTGTGTATTATAAAAATACGGATGTATACTATTCTTATTATTATTAATACTATTTTCTAGATCCTCTATATCTTTTTCTAATTCAGCTATTCTGCTTATTGAATATTTATTTCTATAATATTTTAATGAAGTGATTTCTTTTTCTTTTTTTTCCTTAAGATAGATCAATTCATATATTTTAGCGGTATGTTTTATTGATTCTATTCTATCTTTTTCTGTTACTGAATATTTTTTATTTGAGTAATTTCTTTTTTTATCATAATCAGGAAATATATATGTTATTTTTGTTATATTACTATGAGGTTGTCTAGGCCAACCATACATATGTTCTGTAACTATTTTACCATCAGACAAATAGAAGTGAGTTGGTTTTTTTATTGAGTTAAAACTATTCATACTAAATCCTTTTACCAAAAGAGGATATTTATTAATTTTATAATTAAGGGATATATAGAGAGAAATAAAATTTATAAAGCACACTATTTATTGTATGTTTTTTAGTTGGTTGCTATTAATTATTTTATACGTATATTATGCTGAGTTATTATTAATATAATCATTGATGATTGTTTATAGAGTAATAATTTAACAAATAATGTAGTGAAATGTATTTATACAGCAAAGAGTTCATCGTGGTTAAATATACCGACAATCTCTATATGTACAATGGACTTATTGTCGTCAGAAGATGTTGAAACATCTATGATGGTCTTATTGGAAGGTTTGTTATAATTTAATGAAAATTCATTTTTATTTCCTGATAACTTATCAACTTTTTTCATTTTTGATATATCTATTTTTCTAAAATCTCTAGTGATCAACGTTATTTTATCCTTGTTTTTTTCAAAATCCCAAATTGAACTATTGCTTTCAACCTTCTCATAGCAGAAAAAATTAAAGGTATCATTTCCTTGTCCACCTTTTACATTATGAGTCCCTGTGCCCAAATATATTTCATCATCACCTTCTCCCCCTTGAATGATATTTCTGCCTGGCAGCCCTCTATCCATTGAGGCTACACAAATCCGATCATTACCCTTACCACCATTCAACATATTAGCACCATTATAATCAACAAGTATATCATCTCCGTCCTCACCATAGAGCACATCATTTCCCAATTCTCCGTATATAATATCGTCTCCAGAGCCACCATAGAATAAATCATTGCCATCACCACCTCTAAGGTTATTATTAAAATCATTTCCTATGAGAGTATCATTACCTTCTCCACCAATAGCATTTTCAATAATAGTGTTATAGGCAATAGAAATATTACTCCGTAATCCTCCAATATCTGAAAAACAGCCTTCATTTAGGTTAATAACTTGATTAACGGTATATAGGGAAAAGTCTAATGTATCAATTCCACCCGAATCCCAAATACAGCTCACTAGTTTATCTTCTATGCTATTTAAAGAGTAAGCGGCGCGTCCCGTATTGGAATGAAATCCATAGGTATTATTTTCAAGGCGAGTGGTCATATTTGGGCCATAGAGATATTGTAATAATAATATATCTAGTAGCATAAAGGTCATGGGATAAAGACCAGCAAAATCTGCATCTTTAATATCAGGACACTTATAGCTCATAACTGAGTATTTAATTGAATCTAATACTTTATGCTTTTCATTTAGTATGTATTCCCAAATATGGAATAGCCCTAGAGAATGACCTAATTCATGTATAAAAGCATGATATACAAATGAGCCGATTTTATGTTTATTTTGTTGGTATTCTTCGCGCAACTCATTATTACCTCTTGCTATTGTAATAGTTTTATTATTATTAATATAATATATATCATAGATATCAGCCTCATTTTCTATATATTTATCAATATTATCTTGCTTAATTGTTTTATAATGTTCGCGTGAAGAAAAATCAATAAATATAGTACCAGGAGTATCATGTTCTTCATCTGGTTTTATCTCTTTTATAGGTGTACCTTCCTCGTTAGGATGACTAGCACTGCCTTTTCGATAACCTGAAATGAATTTTGTACCAGATATATTAACAAATTGATTATAATAGCCAAATTTTAAATCAGCATTGGTATATGGTGATATTTTTTTAAAAAATATAGGTACGATATCTGAGGTGTGTTGTAATATTTCTTCGATAACTTTTTGTTGATGAGGGAATATTGTTTCTTGAGTGGAATAAATATAGATAGGTATATTATCTAGTATAGCATAAATATCATTTTCTATTTTTTTTATTCCTTCTTCTAATTCTTTGATTCTTTTTTTTGAACCCTCACTATCTTTGTCTTCAATAGTTTTTAATTCTTGTTTTTTTTGTTCCCTAATATTTACTAATCTATAATATTCATATATATCTTTTAGCGTTTTTTTTCTCATGCTTTCTGTTAATGGATTCTTATTTTTTATAATTTCTCGGTATGTGTTATGATCTGGAAATGTATAAGTTATTGTTGTTATTTCATTTGGTGATTTTTTTGGCCAACCTATCATAGTTCCTGTTGTGATGATCCCTTGAGGTAAATAGAAATTAGTCGTTTCTTTTACATTTTTTACTATAGTCATATAAATTCCTTTCTTATTTAATAATAAGTTATTTGCATTAATTATTATAAAATAAACTTATTCTATAATTAGCTAATTATTGTATTTTTGTTGTTTTATTGCTTTTTGAAAAAACACATATCAGTGTTTTTTATATTATTAGTTGGTTGTTATATTTATAGAAATAAAATTTATAGAAACACACCATTTATTAGTGTGTTTCTAGTCTGTTATCTTTATTATGCTGGATTATTATTAATATAATTATTGATGATAATTTATAGAGAAATAGTTTAAAATTTTAATAAATCATATGGTGATATTTATTTATACTGCAAAGAGTTCATCGTGGTTAAATATACCGACAATCTCTATATGTACAATGGAATTATCGTCGTTAGAAGATGTTGAAATATCTATTATGGTCTTATTGGCTGGTTTGTTATGATTTAATGAAAATTCATTTTTACTTCCTGATAACTTATCAACTTTTTTCATTTTTGATATATCTATTTTTCTAAAATCTCTAGTGATCAACGTTATTTTATCCTTGTTTTTTTCAAAATCCCAAATTGAACTATTGCTTTCAACCCCCTTATAGCAGAAAAAATTAAAGGTATCATTTCCTTGTCCACCTGTTATACGATGAGTTCCTGTGCCCAAATATATTTCATCATCACCTTCTCCCCCTAGAATGATATTTCTGCCAGGGAGTCCTCTATCTGTTGAGGCTACACAGATCCGATCATTACCCTTACCACCATCCAACATATTAGCACCATAATAATCAATAAGCATATCATTTCCATCCTCACCATAGAGCACATCATTTCCCAATTCTCCGTATATAACATCGTTTCCAGAGCCGCCATAAAATAAATCATTGCCAGCACCGCCATAAAATAAATCATTGCCATCACCACCTATAAGGTTATTATCAAAGGGATTTCCTATGAGAGTATCATCACCTTTACCACCAATAGCATTTTCAATAATTGTTTTATAGGCAATAGAGATATTACTCCGTAATCCTCCAATATCTGAAAAACAGCCCTCATTGAGATTAATGACTTGATTAACGGTATATAGGGAAAAGTCTAATGTATCAATTCCTCCTGAATCCCAAATACAGCTCACTAGTTTATCTTCTATGCTATTTAAAGAGTAAGCGGCGCGTCCCGTATTGGAATGAAAACCATAGGTATTATTTTCAAGGCGTGTGGTCATATTTGGGCCATAGAGATATTGTAATAATAATATATCTACTAGCATAAAGGTCATGGGATAAAGGCCAGCAAAATCTGCCTCTTCAATATCAGCAAAATCAATGCTCATAATTGAATACTTATATGAATATAATACTTTATGTTCTTTATTTGGTATATATTTCCAGCTATGGTTTAACCCTAGAGCATGGCCTAATTCATGCATAAAAACAAGATATTCATATGAGCCAATTTTATGTTTATTTTGTTGGTATTCTTTGAATAAATGATTATTACCTCTTGCTATTGAAATAGTTTTATCATTATTAAAATAATACACGTCATTGATTTTAGCCTCATTTTTTATATACTCATCAATACCATCCTGATTGATTGTTTTATAATATTCTTGTGTGGAAATATTAACAAATATAGTTCCAGGAAGGTCATGAGTTTCATCTGGTTTTATTTCTTTCCTAGGTGTACCTTCCACGTTAGGATTAGCAGCATTACCTTTTCGAGAATTTGAAATTAATTTATGAGTGGACATATCAATAAATTGACTATAATAGCCAAACTTTAAATCAGCATTGATATAGGGTGAAATTTTATAAAAAAATATAGATAATATATCTGAGATGTGTTGTAATATATCTTCGATAACTTCTTGTTGATGAGGAAATATCGTTTCTTGAGTTAAATAAAAATAGGGATGTATATTATCTACTGCATTAATAATATTATCTTCTATTTTTTCTATTTCTTCTTCTGATTTTTTAATTCTTTTTTTTGAATCCTCGCTATCTTTATCTTTATCTTTATCTTTATCTTTATCTTTATCTTTAATTGTGTTTAATTCTTGTTTTTTTTGTTCCCTAACATTATATAATCTATGATATTCATATATATTTTTTAACGTGTTTTTTTCTTCACTTTCTGTTATTGGGGTCTTGCTTTTTATAATTTCTCGATATGTATTGTAATCTGGAAATGTATAAGTTACTGTTGTTATTTTATTTGGTGATTTTTGGGGCCAACCAGCCATAACTCCTGTTGTTACGATCCCTTTAGGTAAATAGAAATCAGTCGATTCTTTCATATTTATTATTATAGTCATATCAATTCCTTTTTTATTCAATGAAAAGTTATTTACATTAATCTTATAAAATAAATTCATATTATAATTTTATAATTAGCTAATTATAAAATTTTTATTGATTGATTTCTTTTTGAAAAAACACATGTCAGTATTTTATTACATTATTATATTGTTATATTATTAGGTGATTGTATGATTAATAAGATAATATGTTTCCTGTTAAATAGAAAAGGCACTGCAATATGATTACAGTGCCTTTTCTATTTATTATTATGATAGTTCCCTGGTGAGGCTATCTTTTTGATAACATCTAATTTAAAACCTAAATGATGTTATCTGCTAGGTACTACTGCGACTTGTTTGATTTCTATGTGAAGAAGGTAATATTTTTTATTATCTATTTCCTTTAAACTATATATGGCTAAATTATTTGATGTCTATTTTTTATACACATCCTTTGTCTTTGGTGGAGCAATAATAAAATGTCTTATATATCAAGAGAAAAGATAGATTACTTGTCCATTGGTCATCGACTGCGTGCTTATCGTATTGCCTCCTCATTAAAAGCTGAAGATGTGGCTGAAAGTTTAGGGATCTCCCGTGCCGCTGTCTATCGATTAGAAAAGGGTGAAATCGTTAAAATTGAGACATTAGATAATCTTGCTCGATTACTTGACACCTCATTAAGTAGCTTATTAGGTATTAATACGGAGTATTACTCTAGCGCTAATGGTTTTTTTGAACGAATGCGCCAACTTGAAACGCAATCTTCCCATATTTATACCCATTTCGAACCCTTTTCTTATTTATTAACCTCTGATTGTTATGATAAAACGCTTGTCGAAATGTTAACAGAAGCCTCTCCTGAAAATGCGCTAACAAAGAAGCAACAAGAAGTTTTATCTATTTTAAAAGAGCGTAAAAAGCATCAATCATTACACTCACCGCATATTTATAATTTAATTAGCCAACAGCAAATCGAAAAATTTCTTTATGTTGGTATGCTAGGCTCTGTTAATGTAAGTAAAGCAATTCAACAAGAAAGAAAACAACGCGCAAAACAAGAAATCAGCCATTTAATTGAAAAGTTAGAGCAAAAAAATAGTCATCTTAATATTGCGATTATTTCAGATACGATGCCATCTTTAACCTTTCAATTGTTTTATCAAAACAAAGCACCTCTCTCTTTAGCGGTTAGTCCATTTCGTTTAGGTGAATTTCCTAATGTAAGTACGGGTATTGCGACAGTATCTTCATCAACGGAAGCAATATTTCAATATCAATCTCTCTTTGATACGTTATGGGCAAAAGCAATAAAAAATGATGATGCCATTACACGCTTAAAAGAGATTATCAGTCATTATTGATTAGCTAGAACGCCTAATGTTTCTGCTAAGATATCCGCAGCTATTGCAATATCACTAAACTCCGTAAATTCATCGGGATGATGACTAATCCCCGCAACAGAGGGGGTAAAAATCATCGCTGTCGGGTATAAAGATGCCATATTCATTGAGTCATGACCGGCACCACTTAACATAGTCATATAATTGATATCGTGTTTTTGACAAATATTTTCAATAACTTGGCAAATTGAGTCATCCAGTTTTACTGGTGATTCAGCCGAAATAGGTTGCACTATTATTTTTACACCAAAATCTTTTTCTGCTTTCTCAATACTGTTTGTTAAACGCTGTACAACCCGTTGAATACTGTCCGTATCAATACCACGAATATCCACGGAGAATTTTACTTGCCCTGGAATAACGTTCATCGAGTTTGGTATGACATTAAGTTTACCAATGGTACCTACGGTGCCGTATACCGCTTCCGTACAGGCAGCATGATTGATATCAGTAATAATACCCGCACTCGCCACTAACGCATCTTGACGTTGATACATTGGCGTTGCACCAGAGTGGTCTGCATGGCCATTTACGGTGACTGAAAAGCGTGTTGGCGCAGCGATACCATTGACAATTCCAATTGTTTTTTGATCGTTTTCTAGACGTTTACCTTGTTCAATATGTAATTCAATAAATGCACTATAACGATCAGATTTAAGTAAACATTGATCTAAGTTTTCATGCTGATAACCAAGGAATTTTAAAATATCAAAGAAATTATTACCTTCATCATCTCTATTTTGTTCCCATCGAGTACGGTCAATTTTTCCTGTTAACACTTTACTTCCGATACATGAAAACCCAAATCGGCTCGATTCTTCTGCTCGGAATACAATTAACTCTAGATCACGTTTCAGTTGTTGTGGTTTGTATTGCATCAAAGCATAAAAACCAGCAATAACTCCTAAGGCACCATCATAAGCGCCCCCTTGGGGAACGGTATCAAGGTGAGAGCCTGTTCCTACGGCGGGTAACGTTCTATCTTGCCCCGGTAAGCGAGCGTAGAGTGTGCCAATACCGTCACGATAGACTTCAAGGCCTGCCTCTTTCATTACACTAGCAAGGTAGAGATGGGCTGCTTCATCTTCTTCGCTATAGGCAATACGTGTTATCCCTTTGTCATGGTTATCTTTTTTATAAATTTGCATTGTTTCAATTAATGTTTTCATATCATTAATTGAAAAGTCTGTTGCTGTATTTGGTTGAGTCATAAGGTTATTCTCCGGTGTTTTCTGTAAAACTGTCTAAAAAATGAGACAAACAAAAGATTAAAAAAGCCATCTTTTATAGATGGTCTGCTATTTTTATAATCGTTACTTATTATATTTACTGCTCAGAATTTATTTCGTCAATGGTAAATAAGAGGGATTTTATATTCTGTGAGATAGGGCGTAATTAAAAAGAGATATATTTCCGACTTATTTCATAAATGAATCATTATTGTGTTAAAGATGTTATAAAAGATAAATAAAATAAGATGTTGTACTGATATTAATCTTTCTTATTTTTAATATAAATGAAAATTATTCTCATGGGGTATATTGGATGATATTCTCATCCAATATATTAATAATTAAATCTAGAAGAAGTATTTAAAACGTGCTCTTACACCATAACGATCTTTATCGCTATTTTCTATTTCAATATCTTTACCATTAATAACAGAATAATATGCACCTAAATAGATTTTAAAATTATCCATATCTAAAATATTAGGTAATTCATATGAGGAATAGAGAGTGTGGATATTATATTTTCCTGGGCCAAATATAATATCATTATTGTTATCATCATTACTATTAATAGTATATGACTTAATATTATTATGGGCATAGATATAGCCTAATTGTAATTTACGCCATAAAATATTAGTACCTGTTGTAAAGTCGTTCTCATCATTAGCGTCTAAATAAGCAGTATTCCAATTTATTGTGACACCTTTTTCAGGATTTTGTTGTAGATTGCTCCAGCCTAAAGTTAATCCATAACCGTTGCGTTTGGATTGGTCTCTAAATTCACCCGTTTTTTTATCATCATAACCATAAGCATTATTGATAATATTTTTTTCTAAGGCGACAGCAACTTTAAAATTATTGTTATTCCATGCAATAACAGGGCGAAAATAAATAACATTTTTATTATTATATAGTTTATTTCCGTGATATTCTTTGTTAGCGAAAATAGACGTTCCATCTTCAATTAATAAATTAGTTTCAAAATACCAATTATTATATTGGCTATTAAACATCATGCTACCACCGCTATTGCTTCTCCCTCGACCTTCTTTCATCATGTAGATATAGCCAAAGCCATCACTATAAGTATCATTTGCAGTATTACCTGAATATTCAACAAAAGTATCTTGATTAAGCGGGAACATGTCATAAGCTTCATAACGACCTAACTTAAATTGCCAACGATCTTTTTTACCAAAATAAAAAGCAGCATCATCAAGTGATACCTTACCATCAATATTTGCCAGTGGTTGAACAGTGAAGCCTGCATAATTTTTATTATCTAACAGACGCTCTCCGTCTAAGCCAATTAATATACGCCCATTGATCCCCCATTTATCATAATCGCCATAGTCTTTTTCTTTACCTGAGCGCATGTTAATGGAGGTTAGCTGACCTTTTTTACTTGCAATATCTGTATTAAATTCAACATCACCATATAACTTGAGTTTTCCATAACCGGTATTTGTTTCTATCAGCGATGACGGTGGCGCAGTTATAGTTTCGCTAGTTTGTGATAGATTGCTATTAAGCACCTGATTTTGTTTTAACGCATTTTCTAACTTAGCGGCACGTTGCTCTGCTAACTCAGCTCTTTTTTCAGCGGCTAACGTTCTCTCTTCTAGTCGAGCTAAACGTTGTTCTATTGATAATTCATTTGTATTGGCGTGAGCAATTGTCGGCACAGCAATGCCGATACAAGTCGCTATCGCAAGGTGTTTGATGTTCATTGTTTATTCCTTATATCGGGAATAATGGCAGTTTATTATCCCCATGTTTTTTTTATTAAAAAAGTGAATGAATATCTATTTCAGTTAATGAGTGAACTGCTAAATCGGCTTCTGGTAAGGGGCCGTCAGCAGTAACACCAATTGCATACATGCCCGCTTGTTTAATCGATTGTATTCCAGCAATCGAGTCTTCAAATCCGATGCATAAATGTGGAGGAATGTGAATAAACTCAGCCGCACGCAAAAATATTTCAGGATCGGGCTTGCCTTTTTTGAGTGTTTTAGGATCAACAATTGCCTTAAAATAATGCTTAATACCTAATTTTTCTAATATGGTTGGGGCATTTTCTGAAGCTGATGCAATAGCACAAGGAATGTGATTATTGTTTGCTTGTTCTATTAGATCTAAAACACCCGGTAAAATATCTTTTGGAGTAATACTATTTAATAACTCAAGATAATATTTGTTTTTTGTTTCTGTTAATGATTTTTTTTCATCCGCAGAATAAACATCACTTTTATTACCATGAGATAAAATAAGCTCTAATGACTCAATTCGGCTTATTCCTTTTAATAAATGGTTAAACTCTTTGTCAAAATCAATTCCTATTTCATTAGATAGCTTTTTCCACGCAATATAGTGGTAATTGGCGGTATCAACAATTACGCCATCCAGATCAAAAATAAGACCTTTAATCATTTTGCGTGTCTCCATTTAAATTTAATACTAATAACGTATTGGCGGTTAGCTTATGCGTTTGATGGTTAATTAAAATAGTACTGGGCTTATCACTTAAAATACTAATTTCTTTATGAGTGAGATTAATTTGATATAAAGTAGAGCGATGCAATAATTTAAAGCTTAGCTTTTGCCATTGTTGAGGGAGTGAAGGGGTGATGGTTAGCATATCCTGACGAATATCAACACCAGCATAAGCCATGATGGTGGTATTTAATGTTGCCGCCATAACACCAGTATGAATACCTTCGGCAGTTGTTCCACCTTGGATATCATTATAATCTGAATAAAGAGCATCTTGATAAAGTTGCCATGACAAATCATGTAACTGTATTTGTTCTGCGAGATAAGCATGGACAATGCGTGACAGTGTGGAACCATGAGAGGTTCTTTCTAAATAGTAATGTAGATTTTTTTCAGCAAAGTGCTTAGAAACTGAATAGCCAAGAGAGGTAATTAGGGAATGTATGGTTTGCTTATCTAAGTTATTAAATAACATCAGGGTATCTGCTTGTTTAGCAACTTTGTAATCATCGGCAGATTTATTTTCTTTACGCAAAATTCTATCCATACGATAGATATTGCCGTATTTTTTTCGATAGCTTTCCCAATCCAGATCTTTTAATTGAAAATAACCTGAGAACTGTTCAATAATTTCATGATCATCAATATTGATAGCAATACGATTTTTAACTTCTTGTATTTTATTGAAAACGCTAGATTGGCGGTTTAGCTGTTGTAATTTTTTAGAAAAACGATCATTGTTTATGAACATCTCTATTTGATTAAATAACCAAACCACCATTAAATTAGTGTATGCGTTATCTTTTAAGCCACCTTCAAGTGAGTCTGCGTATTTCTCATGAAATTCATCCGGCCCCATAACTCCATCAATATGAAAACGTTGATCGCCTTCATCCCACTGACATTGGTCTAACCAGAACAAGGTAATGTCATTGAGTAGTTCAAGTCCATACTGTTCCATAAATTGGTGATCATGAGTATTTAGCCAATATAGCCACACATTATAGGCAATCGCTAATGAGACATGACGTTGACGACAACTGTGGTCAGCATCCCATTGCCCTGATAAGGGGTTTAAATGCAGTGTCTGGGTTTGCTCGCTACCATCATGCCCTGATTGCCAAGGGAACATAGCACCTTGAAATCCTTCTGCTCGAGCTGCAAGACGTGCAGCAGGTAGCCTGTGGTAACGATATAGTAATAGTTGGCGTGCAGTTTCAGGGAAGTGCATGATATAAAATGGCAGAATAAAGATCTCATCCCAGAAAATATGGCCTCTATAGGCTTCCCCGTGTAACCCTCGGGCGGTGACTGAAACATCTAATTGATGTTGCTGATTGCTAAATGGTGATGCGGATGACAGTAAATGGAAGGTATGTAAGCGTAGTAATTTTTGGGTCATCAGATCGCCAGAAATCGAGATATCGGCACTATCCCATAACGTTTGCCACGCTTTTTGGCTATTTATCAATTGGCTGTGTAAAGGTTGTTGTTCCCAATTAACCACATCTTGCCATGAGTCTGGGTAAGCCGTAGAGGTTGTTACAGCAACACATTTTTCAAGTTGATAGGTGGTATCTTGTTGAGCGTTAAAGGTGATGGTTTGTTCAACAAGCGTATCAGAAACATGACAAACAATATCTTCATTTGTAAAGAAATCACCACTTATTGTTGACGATAATCCGATCCCTATTTTTGACTGATCTGTTTGAGCTAATATAAATGCCTGTTGCTTATTCGCTCCAGTTTGTAACACATGATAATGATGGGGGTTAAGGCTACGATAGCGTTGTACACCGTAATTATAAGTATTTCCTTCTAGGCGAGTTATAACCGTTATTTCACCTGAGAAATTTAATGGTTTAAAGGTATATAAAATGGCGTAATGTGACATATCAGCCATATTGGCAAATTTAGTACAATGAATATCAAGTTGCTGTCCTTCAGGGGTTTCTACACGCCATTGGCTAGTGAATACACCCGTTTTTAAATCTAAATGACGTGTTAAATGGTGTGTTATCAGTTGCTTTGGATGAAGATATTCCCCCTTACCAATTTTAAGAGAAATAAATTGCCCATTAGGTGCATTAACAAAATCTTCATTAATCACCTGATGGTTTTCTATTTGTGAACTTGCTTGATTATATAGGCCAGCAATATAGGTAGCGGGGTAGTGTTCATCACTTATAGTCATTTCGGGCAAAGTTCCTCTTAACCCAATATAACCATTGGCCGTAGTTAAGAGAGACTCTTGGCAATATTCATCTTTTCCTGTTTCTAAGCCTGAATATTTAATTGACCAAGCAAAGTTATTGGCAACTGTAACCATTTTTTCTTCTAAATCATGATGATGTTCAAGCTGCGCTTTATTGATATAAATAAAAGGTTTATTAAATATTTCAGTAAAGAAATTTGATAAATTTATTACTTTATTATCAATGGTTTTAATAATAGCGCTATCCGATTCATTACTTGTCGAATATATCAAACCACCTTGAGCAGATTTAAATTTATGATTAATAGCTTTAGCCATATTTAGCCAATCAAGGTAATGGCTATTTGTGGTATCAAATGAATAATGGCTTTTTTCTGAAAGATATTTAATGGTGATATCAGTATCAGAAAGAATAACAGAGATATAATTCATGTTTAACCTTTAGTTTGAGATTAAATTAATCGACTTGCAAGGTGCCTGCTTTTTCTTTATAGCGATAGACCAGAATGGTTAATCCAATAGGGACGACAATAGCCACTATCATTGCCAATAAATAAACTAACCAATAAGTAGGTTGGATAGATAAAATACCGGGTAATCCGCCGACACCAATACCATTAGATAGCACATTATTTAATCCACAAATCAAACCCGCTAGCGCAGCGCCGATCATGGCGCACAGCATAGGAAAGCCATATTTTAAGTTGACGCCATACATGGCCGGCTCTGTCACACCTAAATAAGCAGAGATAGCTGCCGGAATAGTAATTTCTTGTTCATTTAATTTGCGGCTAACGATAATAATGCCTACAACGGCGGATGCTTGAGCAATATTAGACAGAGCGATAATCGGCCAAATAGGTGTACCGCCATAACTTTGAGTCATTTGTAAATCTATCGCTAACGTTGTGTGATGTAAGCCGGTGATCACCATGGGGGAATAGAAAAAGGCAAAAATAGTTGAACCAATAGGGGCAAAATCACCTAACATTAAAAATTTGATCAGTTGGGCGAGACCATCACCTATGCTTCTACCGATAGGGCCTAAAATAACATGGGCAACAAAAACGGCGACAATAAGAGTTACGATCGGCACAATAACTAATTTTAGGTAATCAGGGATAAAACGACGTAATTTAGTTTCAAACCATCCCAGAAATAGTCCCGCTAAAATCGAAGGGATCACTTGGGCTTGATAACCTACTTTCTCAATAGTAAATAAACCAAAATTCCAAACCTCAGGAATTTGTGAACCTAAATTGTAAGCATTCATTAGCTGTGGAGAAACTAAGGTTATACCTAGTACGATACCTAGTGCAGGTGTACCGCCCATCTTTTTTACACTCGACCAGCAAATACTTACAGGCAGAAAATGGAAGATGGCTTCACAAGGTAACCAGAGAAAATCATATATTGGCGTTAACCAAGGATAAAAATAAGTGAGGGGTTTATTATCTGATATAGGCATTTCGCCAATAACATTTCTTAATCCTAACAATAAACCGCCGCAAATTAAGATAGGTAATAATGGAACAAAAATTTCGGCTAAATTGGCAATCAGCTTTTGCCAGAATCCCATATTCTTTTTCGCGTCAGATTTTATATCATCTTTAGATTTAGCTTTTAATGAAAGCTTATCAATTAATAATTTATAGTAGATATCAACATCCATACCAACAATAACTTGAAATTGACCCGCATTATTAAAACAGCCTTTAACAAAAGATATTTTTTTAATTTTATCTATATCAGCAAGATTGGGATCATTCAAAACAAAACGTAATCTGGTTAGACAGTGTGAAACGCTAATAACATTATCTGAACCTCCAACAAGAGTAATTAACTCTTCAATGGCTTGGTTGTCTTGAGGTATCGACATATTAATATTCTCATAATAGTAGGGTTATTTTTTAATATATCGAGATCTTTCTTTTTATCCAATGGGAACGTTCCCATAACAAGATAAAGATCACAGTTAATGATCATTAATTTATTTGATCATGGGTTTAAGTCATGACTTGATATAATGATTTTTTGTGCAGGAATATTTTTTTCTAACATTTGTATCAATATGTTAGCAGCTTCTTGTCCACTTTCTCTAAAGCCTAATCGATAGAATTTAGTTTGAGGAAATAAAAAGGTGAGTAGATCATTACGACCGATACAGGCCACCTCAATATGTTCTATTTTCTGTTCGGCTAAATATTTTTGTACACCAAAGGCCAGAGAGTCGGTAGCACATAAAATAGCTTGAGGCTTGCTTGCTAATGCTTGTTTGGCAAGTAAATAGCCACTTTGATAATTAAGTTCACCAAGTTGAGCTTGAGATATTAATTGATGTTGCTGGCAATATTGAAGATAAGTTTGATAACGTAATAAACCCGTTGTTTCATCATTAATTTGGATCCCGATAAAACTTATATGTTGATAATGTTTGTCTCGATGGAAATAATGCATTAAAGCGTTAACAGCTCGTTCATCGTCATGACAAATGGAAACAAAACCTTCTAGTGGTCTTGCTATAACAACCATTTTTTGTTTCCAACTTGCTAAGTTAGCCGCATTGATCCCTGAAAATGCAAATAATATTACGCCATCGATTTTCTGGTGGGCGAGCATTTTTAAATTTTCTTCTACTTTGGCTTGGCTAAATTGGCTTTCTAAAATAATAGGGTCAATGTTGTTTTGATAGAGGATCGGTAATATGGCACTAACCGCTTGATTTTCCGCATAAGAATCCAGGCGAGTGACGATAATACCAAAAGAACGATTAGAGTATCCCCGCATTGCTCGTGCAGATTTTGACGGCGTGAATTTATATTTATCAATAATTGAGTTAACTTTTTTCCTTGTTTCTTCATTAACCATAGGATCTTGATTAAGTACTCTTGAAACAGTCGATTTTCCCACACCACAAAGTTTGGCTATATCATTGATTGTTAACTTTTTTTTATTAGTATCTGTCATGAGCGTTTTTCTGTATTTATCTGCTGTGTGATAAAGTTATTGTAGTTTTAGCAGGTTGTTTTCCACAAGTGATTCTTTTACTGTTTGATTTAGTCTAAAAATTGTACGCAGATACTACCACAATCGTAAAAAAGAGAATTTTATATTTGTCTGTATTGGAGGCTAATAACAATAAAATGAGTATACATTGTTAGATGAGAATAAATAACCACCATCGTTTTGACTAAAAACAGAAAGACTTCTTTGCCAACCCTCTTTGACATATAAATTGGGAATTATTTTATTGATAATTTCACTGTTATTATCGTTAATAAGGATCTGTGTAGATGCTAGCTTGTAGCTAGTTTTCAGTTTGGTTATATCAAAAAAAGATTTTCTATATACTGGGATCAAATCGCCGTTATAATCAATAACACCTCGAATACTTGCCCATCCTTGCTCCTCTCCTAAAGTAAACATTAATTCTAAATTAGCTTTAGTATCCTCTTTATCATAAATAATTAACTTTGCTTCACAATTTATTACATTTTCTTTTTCTTGATTGAAGTAAAAACTAAAATAAATCATTAAACTTAAAATGATAACTAATACACTAATAGCACTATATTTTTTCATTTCTTATTATCCAATACATAAATAGACACACATTGATTATGCAAGAAATTAATAGGACTAAACTTTTTTTTACATAATATTAATGATGTTCGTGAATAAGAATCACTTTCAGTTATATAGATGAAATTATAATCTGAATAACTAGAAATATAATTATCAATTAAATTTTCTTTTTCCTCATTTAATGTTTCTTTATTACAAAATAAATTATATTTTTTATATGTTCCGCAGTTACTATAGTTATATAATTTATGCTTTCTACTATCTAGATAATTAAAAGTAAAAATAACAACAAAAAACAAGACTATCAATGTAAGTATAATAATAAATAATTTCTTTTTTGATAAAGATATGCTTGTTTTTTTTATTGATGATAAAGAATGATCTTTATTATTAATATTCGTATTTATATCTTCTTCTATTTCTTTTTTTATGTGAGGAATATCACTAATTTTATGTTCATTGATTAATTTTATATCTTGAATATTATTGTCAGATAGTTTTTCAATACTAATATTGTGATTAATGATATACCCTTTTCGAGGAACGGTGATGACAATCTCATCATCGATATCTAGCTCATTAAATGCTTTTCTTAATAAAAGAATATTTTGATAGAAAGCACTATTAGTTATAAATTTTTCTTTATCTCCCCAGCCAATTCTAAATAATTCTCGTTGCGTAACTAATTCATTAACGGTAATAAGATGTATTAGCATTTTAGATGAAGGTGCTAAAATTTTCTTTTCTTTATTGAGTTTTTTTGAAAATAATAAATTTTTATCGCTATAAAATATAATGTCATCATTAATTAGATACATAGTGCCGCCAATACGTCATTTGGATATTTATTCTTCTTAATGCTATAAAAGGAGTATTTTTTATATATAAAGCTAAAAAATTATTTTTTCAAGTTAAAAAAACTAAAAAATTTGTTTATCGCATTTTAATACATTTAAGTAACAATTAGAAACTTACTGGTAACAAACAAAGCAAGATATCTATTTATTTATTCGTATAAATTAACTATGTGACTTTTATTATTTAATATTATAAGTCTCTATAATCTTTAGGAATTACCATTATTTAAATTTATTTATAATGGGGGTGTTACTCTGGGAATTAGTAGAAAGCTTTTATAAATAAATTGCTATTGGAATTAAATTTATTTAAAAATGAGTAAAATCACTTCTAAAATTAAAGTTAAATAAATCAATTAAGTCGATTTTGGTTTTTATCTAAAATGTTGATATGCTTGTTATTTTTTGTGAATTTTGTGAGTTTTGTAGTTTTTTTGCTAACACGCATTGTAATAACTCATGTAGCATTTATTGCATCAACAACATTGCGAAACAAAGTTAAAAGTTAGTTTTAATAAAATACAATCATAAAGCAGTAACTGGCATGCTCGTATTTTAGCATGATATATCCCATTTTTATAAAGCTAATAGAAAATAGATTATGGAAAGAGAAAAATACGAAATTGATAAAACTTACGATACTAAAGCTATTCATCAATACTTAGGGAAAGAGATCCGTTCAAAAAGAAAAGCGATAGGACTAACAGGTGAAGATTTAGCTAAAAAGTTAAATGTCAGTCAACAGCAGGTATCTAGATATGAAACAGCAGAGTCAAAAATAAGCTTTGAGAAGCTATTGTTAATATCTGATGTTCTAGATCTTAATATTCAATATCTATTAAAAGTTATCATCAGTGATAAATTTAAAATTATTTCTGGTGATTAACTTTAAATTAAATTCTATGGACAAGATTTCAATATGGATATTTATATTTTTAATAGGGATGCGTGAATAAGGATATTCTTTGATGAGATAGCCTATCTCAATGTCGGTAAATACTAAAATAGTCAAATATAAAGGAAATGATGTATGAAATTTAATAAAATAGCATTAACTGTTCTATTAGCTACTTCCGCTATTTCTTTAAATGCTATGGCTGATAATGCTAATACAGGTGTTATCACATTTACGGGTTCTGTTGTAAATACGCCTTGTAATATTGCTCAATCTTCACTGAAACAAACAGTTGAGTTTGGCCAACTTTCTCGTAAAGCCTTAGAAAGTGGTAAAATGGTTGAGGCTGATTTTGATATTGAATTTACAGGTTGTGATTTTACTAATTTTGGTATAGATGCCACTAGTGGTAAGCCTGTTCCGGTAAAATCAATGGAACTTGTCTTTACTGGACAAAATTATGCTGACACAGCAAATACATTATTGGCTACTTCTGCTGGTAATACAAATAACTTGGGAATTTTAATTGATGGTTTTGAGTTTGGAAAAGCAAAAGATATTTTACCAAGTATTACAAATCTAAAGGGTGATAATGTATTAACCTTTAAAGCTCTTGCTAAAGCTGTTGATGCAAGTAAAGATGTTTCTGAAGGTAAATTTAGTGCAATTTCTAATTTCCGTATAACTTATCAGTAATATGAATTAAATTGACTGTTAGTAAATAAAATGCTGGCAGTCAATTTTATCTCTTGAATAAGAATTTTTTAATTTATTATTTTTATATTAATTTCGTTGGTTTTATTTTATATATCAATGGGTTTTTTATTAACTTAGAAATAAACCAGCTAAAGCTGAAGATTCTATTTATATAATGGAGAAGAAAGTGGCTATTTATCGACGTATAGGATTGCAAGTAATTGGCAGTCTTTTGTCACTTATTTCTAGTACAGCATTGGCTTTCGATCCTAAAGTTATTGAGCATGAGGGAAGTACTTATCTAGTGGGTAGTGTTATCTCAACTCCTTGTTCTATTGTAATGTCAAATCGTTATCAAACGGTTGATTTTTCTTCTTTAACTTTAGCTATGTTATCAAGCAAAGAAAAACGCGAACAGCAGACTTTACCATTTGAAATAGAACTTCGTGACTGTGGCAGCATTTACACGTCAATTGACAGCAAAACATGGATGATACGTTTTGATGGACAGAGCGTAAGTAATATCAATGCATTTATCTTGCAAGGCACATCTAAAGGTTTAGGGGTTTCTGTTCTAGATAATAATAAAAATGCATTAATACCAGGAGAAACATATCCTTTATTCGATAGCGTATTACGACAAGATAAATCGGGACAAATCCTCTATCTGCGTTACTTCCTTAGGCTAGAACTCACCGGAGAACCTTTACGAGCTGGAGATTATCAAGGACTGGTTCGTTTTTTTATCCATTATCAATAAAGGTAGATGCATTTTCTTAGGCTCTAATGAATAAAGTATTTTATTACCTCTAGGATGGGGATGGTGAATAGTATGATATTTGAACTCAATCAGTTAAGGCAAGTCGTATTATTGACAATGAGTATTAGTGTGTTTTCTGCTTATGCTACAGAATTCAATATCGATGTGTTAGATGCAGAAGATATACAAAATATCGATATGAGCCAATTTTCCATTGCTGGCTATGTTCCCCCTGGTGATTATGTATTAACAGTTTTTGTTAATGGACAACGTTTAGGTGCACCTCGCGATATCACGGTTTTAGAGCAAAAAACGCAAACACAAGCTATCTGTATACCTGCTGACTTACTTGATTCAATTGGTTTAAAAGAGTCTGTAAAACCAAAAGTGACTGTATACCCTAATAGTCAATGCCTTGATCTTTCTGTTTTGAAAGGAATGCAAACAGTTATTGATCTCCCAACACTATCACTCAAAATAACGATCCCCCAATTATGGATGGAATATAGAGATCCTTATTGGACTCCTCCTGCATTATGGGAAGAAGGAATTAATGGTGCTTTTCTTGATTACAGCGCTAATGTTTCAATCACCGAAGAAAAAGAGGGGGATAAACGTACTTATTTGTCCACTAATGGTACTGCGGGTATTAATTTAGGTGTTTGGCGCTTTCGTGGTGATTATAGTGCCATCTATCAAAAAAAGCGGGGTGGCAGACAATCACAAGAAATACACGATTTTGATTTTAGCCGTCTTTATGGTTTTACCTCCTTGAAAAAATTGGCTTCAATTTTAACTATTGGAGAAAATTATTTTTACTCAGATGTCTTTGAATCATGGCAATACAGCGGTATTTCATTAGAAAGTGATGATCGCATGCTACCTCCCAAATTAGTGGGGTATGCACCAGAGATCACAGGTGTAGCAGATACCAATGCAACCGTGATTGTTCGTAGCCAAAATCGAGTGCTCCTTGAAACAACAGTACCCCCTGGGCCATTTCGTATTCAAACTTTAGATAGTGGTGTTCGAGGGATACTCGATATCACAATCCGTGAAGAAAATGGAGAAGAGAAAAAATTTAGTATCAGTACTGCCTCATTACCTTATTTAACTCGCCCTGGCCGTCTGATCTATAAATTAGTGATGGGTAAAACTCGTTATGATGGACATCATTTAACCGGTAAACCCGTATTCAGTGGTGAATTCTCCTATGGTCTATCTAATGCTTGGTCGTTATATGGGGGAACACAATTTAACCGCGATTATCAGGCAACGGCGATTGGTATAGGACGGGATCTATTTTCTTTTGGGGCATTATCACTTGATATTACTCAGTCTTTTGCACGTTTTACTGATAAAAAAATAAAAGGGCGTTCTTATCGTCTTAATTATGCAAAATCTTTTGATGCACTACGCACGGATATTACTTTTGCTGGATATCGATTTGCTACTAGAGATTATCGCACATTAACTCAGTTTATGGATCAACGTCGTACTGGTTATGATATTCGCTCTCCAAAAGAGAACTATCAAATTTATATAAACAAGTATTTTGATAATTTTAATATATCACTAAATTATCAATATAGTACCTATTGGCAAGATAAACCTCAAACACAATATGGTTTATACGCAAGTACTAATATCAGTATTCCAATGTTATCTCAGCAAAATGCGAATATATCTTTATCAGCAACCAGAACTGAACGAGATAGTGGTTATCAAGATGATGCTATTAATCTGTATTTAACAATACCATTATATAAAGGCCATAGCATTTCATTTTCTGAATCATATTCTCGTATTGGTAAAAGTAATCAATATAGCCATAGAGCAAGTTATAGTGGTTATAGTGATCGCGATAATTATAGTCTGAATGTGGGCTATAGTCATGGAGAAGAAATTGATAGCCAATCAAGTATCAGTGGTTATTATTCTCGCGACTTTTCTCAAGCTAACTTATCTGCTAACGCAAGTTATGTACCACAACAATATCGTAGTGTTGGTGCATCAATTAACAGTGGTATTACAGTTACAACTCAAGGTATTGCGTTGCATCGTTCAGCTAATGGTGATACTCGTTTAATGATTGAAACACCAGGGGTTGGTGATGTACCTCTAGATAGTGGCGTTATCAAAACTAATCACTTTGGACTTGCAGTTATTCCTAATGTTAATAGTTATCGTAAATCTACGGTTTCTATTAATACCAGTCAGCTACCTGAAAATATAGAAACGCTAGAATCAACAACTGATATTACCTTGACTAAAGGGGCGATAGGGTATCGCAGTTTATCAGTAATGAAAGGGGAAAAGTTGTTTGCCATTATATCCCTAAATGATGGTAAGAAACCGCCTTTTGGGGCAAGTGTACGTAATGCGGATAATCGTGAGTTGGGTATTGTTGGTGAAGATGGTGTGACATGGCTAGTAGGCATTTCATCAAAAGAAAAACTATCTGTTTATTGGGCAGGGAAAAAACAATGTGAGTTGTCACTTCCTGAAGATTTAGCATCGCCAACTAGCATGTTATTGCTACCTTGCTCTTCACCGACTATATCAAAAATTACAGAAAATTAATTATTAATTAAATGTTTTATATTGTGAGGTTAGTTATGTTTAATTTTAGTCGTGGGTTATATTGTATTCTTGTTGGGTATTCCATATTTATTTCGATGGCGGCACATAGTGCTGTGACATTAGATAGAACGCGTATTATTTTCCCTGGAACGGAAAAGTCAATTAATATTACTATTTCTAATGATAATCCTGAAGAAGCTTATCTCGCACAAAGTTGGATAGAGGATTTGCAGGGGAATAAATTAACTAAAGGTGCTATTTTAGCTACGCCTCCATTACAGAGAATCGAGCCAAATAGTTATAGTTTAGTTAGGCTAAGTACAACACCAGAATTACATAAATTACCACAAGATAGAGAGTCGGTATTTTATTTTAATTTACGTGAAGTACCACCGAAATCAACAGATGGCAATACATTACAAATTGCTTTGCAATCTCGTGTAAAACTATTTTATCGTCCAAATAGTATTTTATCTGAAGCAGAAACTAAATGGACACATAAAGTGACATTAACCAAAACGGCTAAAGGCTACCGAGTCAATAATATAACGCCTTTTAATTTAACAATAATTGGATTTGGAAATAGTAAAGCAGCCGCTGAAAAAAATCCTTTTGATGTTGTCATGGTGCCACCTAAATCGGCTCATGATATTGCGTCTTCTATATTATCTACACCTTATCTTACTTATATTAATGATTATGGTGGTAAACCATCGTTGGTATTTCGTTGCCAAGGTGATACCTGTGTGGTAACTGGTGAACAATAATTCTTAACAATATTGGGATATAGGAAAAGTAATGAGTAAATATCACGTTTTTAAAATAGCCAAATGGTTCAAAGTGCTTTTACTCATTGTTGGCTGTGCATTCAGTCAATTTATTATAGCCGAAAGTTCTATCGTGAGTACTGCGACAAAACAATCAGTTTATGAGCCATTACATCAAGGAGTAGTTCAAGTGAGAGCCACTCTGTTTAATGCGCCTTGTAATTTATCTTTTGATAATAATTTAAGTTTGATTGGATGTGGAGCTGGAAAAGATTATCGCACTATAAACTTATTTGATGTAACAGCAAATACTCCTGCAAGTATTCGTTATTATGATATACAACGAAGGCTATTTTCTGAAGATTATTCACTTTCATTACACAATGGCAATAATCCAATATATTTACCCACCTTAATGAAAGATCAACATATATTACGTTTAGAGGTAAGTTATGAATAAGATGGTGAAATTTCTAGGGCTTATTTCTTTAACAATATGTAATTGGCAGTCTCAAGCATTAGCGGCCAATAATTTAGATGTTGAATTTAGCGGTGAGTTAATCAGTGTTGCATGCCAAGTCGCTTCAGAATCAATAAATAAAAAAGTTACTTTACACAATCTACGTTGGCAATTTATTAATGAAAATGAAATTAGTAAAGTGACTCATTTCACGATTGCGATTGATAAGTGTAGTGAAACTGACTTACAGAAAAGTATTAAATTAACCTGGAAAAGTAACGAATTAGTTGATATCGATGGTAATCATTTTCTTATTACTAAAGGGGATAGTGGAGCACTATTAGGAATTATTGATAATAATGGAAGGTCTGTTATATGGAATAAACCGATGACAATTGGAGATGTAAGTGTTGTTGATGGTTCACAACAATTTGAGTTTGGTGTCTTTGTCCGTAAGCCAGCAATAGGAGAAATTAAGATTGGTGAATTTTCCAGTATCGTAACTTTTAATGTGGAGTATGAATAGTGCTAATATGGCTAAATAAAATGAAAAATTTATTAGGTGTAGCTTTATTATTTATTTCTCTAGTATGTAATGCTGATATTTTTATTAATATATCTGCAACAATGGTTGAACCTGTTTGTAATATACGTAGTGAAAATGGTAGTGCTCCATTAAAAATTGGTTTTGATACATTGACGATATCTTCACTGACTAAATCTCCTGTGGTAAAAGATTTTTCACTTTATATATCAGACTGTAATTTTAATAATACATTAGCCATTGTTTTAAACCCAAAAGGCGGAAGTACGCTTTTATATAAAGGAAAAAATATATTAGCAACAAGTACTGATGGGTTAGGTATAGATATTAATGAAGTGACTGGTGGAACTATTCGTTCACTGGAAACAAGTAAAAAGCATAAAATCAATCCAGAACGAATTAATTCAACTCTTTATCGTGTTGACTTACAAGCTCAGTTAGTAAATACAGTGCCTATTAATCAATTAAAACTAGGGAAGTTCAATTCAATAGTTACTATTTCAGTGACTTATAACTAATGGATATTTTTTATGTTGAAACTAATACATAAATTTTCCTCGTGGAAAAAAGAAATAGCATTAAATAATGTAATAATACCTTTATTAAGTGACCTAATTTATTTCTTAATATTATTAAGTGTTTTTTTTATTAATTTTATATTTACATCTATTGCTATTGCAGATTATGCGCCAAGAATTCAAGATATAAACACTGGCTATATGATTAAATTGGCAAGTAACAGTCCTATTGCATTAAATCCAGTGAAAGGTACAGATGGTAAAAACTATTATAAAGTTGGTAATACGATTGTGATCAATAATACACCATCTAGTGTAAGTGTATCGGGGATTGTTCAGTGCATAGGGCTTACTTGGGGACATGCTTCAACAAATATTTCTTGGAATAATGCATATCATCGCTTGTTTACATATGTACCTATGGCTGGTACCAATATAGAAGGCCATATGGCATATCGTATTAATAGTAATTTGGTAATGACCATTGATACTCAAATGTTGAATTGGGTAAATATAAGAGGATCTGTTTGTGAACAGGCTACACCAACATTAACTGCTCATGCCAGTGAATTTACTGTACAATTTCCAATCAGTGTGACATTTTATATAAATGATATGGTTATTGATTCTCAGCTACCTATACCTGAAATGGATCTAGGAGGTTATGTCCGTGCATTTACACGATCAGGAACGAGTCCTCCTCAAAATTCTTGGGCATTGAATGATGTCACTGTTCCTATGCGATTAGCAGCATCACAATTAAACGTAACTTCTTCTTGTAAAACAGTAACAAGTACAGGACAAGTAAGTACTTTAAATTTAAAGCATGGGCAACTTAATACATTAAATTATGACAGCTTAGTTACAGAAAGTGTAACTTATAATTGTGTTTTTTCAAAAGCAACAAAAGTGAGATTACGTCTCGATTATATAACTGATAACGATCCTCAAAAAAGATTACCGATGGTGAGTACCCAAAACAGCAATAATAAAATTTATAGTGAATTGACCATGACAGATGAAATAACCGGGCAAAAAGGTAAAGATTTTAAAATTGACATTAATGATTTGAGAACAATTAAGATAACCAGCCATCTTCAAGGAACAAATGCGATAGCTGGAGATTATAAAGGTTCTGCTTGGCTAATCGCTACGTTTGATTGATATATTTATCTAAATAAGGCCTATTTATTATTAGATAAGTAGAGCCTTTTTTACATTTTTTAGAAATTAACTTAATAATAAATTTTTATTGATAAGTTGTTTCTTTTTTTTAAAAAATTAGTTAGTAAAAGTATTTTTATTAAATAGAATGGGATATTCTGACGCTTGATAATGAATACCAAACACCTGCGCCATAAAAATAGAGATAAATATATCTAGTGGCTGATTAGAGCGGGTTAGTTTTGCTTGCATTATTGCTCCTTGCCAACCCATCCAGAAAAAAATAGCCATTTGTCTACAATCAATGTTTTTAGATATAAACTTATATTTTTGTGCTTCTAGAAGATAATTTTCTACCTTTTTCTGCCATCCAGAAATCACATTATTCAGTATTTTATAATAGCTAATGGGTAAATTAACAATGTCTTGTATGAGATTACCTACTAAGCATCCTCGTTGCCAATGATACTTTTCCATTTCTGATTTTATCATGTGACAAAATGCTAATAGTCTTTTGGGGAAAGGTAATGCAGTATAAGACAAATAGTTATCTAGTTGCTTAGAAATAAAGTTGTCATAATGTTGGATGACGACTAAACCAAATTTTTCTTTACTACCAAAGTAATAATAAAATGATCCTTTCGGGATACCAACTTTTTCTAATATCTTACAAATGTCTGAACTGATATAGCCTTTTTCAGCAAACATTTCTATACCACTTTGAATAACTATATTTTTTACATCTGTATTAGGACTATGATTTTTGGGGGGACGTCCTCGTTTCGGTTTGGTGATTTCTGATATCATCATTTTGCTATCTCCACGACAGGGGAGCATACAGGTAGCTTATTAAGTACCTGTCAATGCTGATTATTTTGTTATGAGAAAAGTCCCTCCCGCTGGAATTTTATGCGGGAGGAATATAACGAATAGCGTGTGTTATTTTGTCATTAGGTCTTGGTTTTGTTTCATTTCAAATCGTGGAGAGACAAAACCATATAGTGTCCATCCCAAGAATGTGGCTAATGCCCCCCACATTACAGCGTCTTCACCAGATGAATACAGAGCGTAGAAACTATAAATAGCCCCAATGAATGCGATGATATTACTGGTTCTCGCTTTATGAGGTTCCACTTTGGCGACTTTTTGTAAAATAATCATTGCCGCCATAGAAAGGATGTAAGGAATAATATTAGTCACAACTGCTAGATTGACGAGTACATTAAACTGTTTATTTAATGATGGGCTGATGGTCATCAGTGACAGTGCAGATTGAATAACAACAATAACTAACATTCCTTTTACCGGGGCATCAGCTTTGCTAACTGCAGAAAATATTTTTGGAAAATAACCAGAATCTGATGACGCCTTAAATACTTGTGCGATGGTGAACTGCCAGCCAAGTAAAGATCCACAACAAGACATAATCATTAGCGCCATAATGATTTTCCCAACACCTGGGGTAAACATTTGGGAGAAGGCTAAGCCAAATGGCGCGGTAGAGTTTGCCAGATCCATATTTGGCACAATACCTGCGATAACATTTGTTGATACGATATAAATAACGGCTGCACCTAATGTGCCACCTAATACAGCAATAGGAACATTCTTTTCAGGATTTTCAACTGCTTCACTATTGGCACAAGCTGATTCCATACCTAAAAATGCCCATAAGGTCATGGCAATAGAAGAGCCTACGGCTTCAAAGAATGGAAAATTATGTGGATTCCAAGAGTTAATGTATTGTGCAGGATTGAACCACCACCAGCCAATAATTGAAATACCCACAACAGGGATGATCACTCCCCAGACAGTGATACTGCTTATTTGTCCGGTGATCCGCGCACCACCAAAATTTGCTATTGTGCAGATCCACAATACAACAATCGTTGCAATACAAATACCTAATGGGGTCATTGTCGCATCCATCAGTTCGGCACCATAACCCACAGCAGAAATTGCGATAGCGACATTGGCAATTAACAGGGAAATACCATAGGTATAATTGGCCATAAAATTCCCCGATTTGCCAAAGGCATACTCGGCATACCCTCCCATTCCTCCGCTACGGCGGCTAAACATACCGCATTTAGCAAATGCATAGGCCAGAGCCATAGAGCCGACTGCAGTGACAATCCAAGATAAAATAGAAATGGTTCCTACTTCGGCTAGTTTGGTCGGTAGCATAATAATACCGGAACCCATCATATTCACCGCAGTTAATATAGTGAGTTGCAATACACTCATTTTATTTTTTGAAGTACTCATCGTTTTACTCTCCGGCTGACGGAGCATGCTTATTCACACTCCGTCACGCATAAATTAATTAACTCAGTGCTTAATTACATAGCCATATGCCCGCAGACGACCGTCCTCATCATTGCGGATATATACACCTTGTAATTCCGGTGAGAATCCCGGGAATAGATTAATTCCTTCTTCTAGCGCTAGAAAATATTGCTGTACAGAGCCACCCCAAATTTCCCCTGGCACTACACACAGTACTCCTGGTGGATAAGGTAGAGCACCTTCGGCGGCGATACGGCCTTCAATTTTTTCCACGGCAACTAACTCCACCTCGCCACGCACAAAAGCGATATTGGCTTCTTGAGGTAACATACTGACTTGTGGGAAATGTGATTTACGGAACATCTCTTTTTGCAGTTGTTTTACATTAAATTTCACATACATATCATGCATTTCTTGGCACAATTGACGGATGGTGTATCCTTGATAACGTGTTTGGTTGGCATGATATACGGATGGAAGTACCTCTTTCAGTGGGGCATCTTGTTCCAGTAATTGTTCAAAGCGAGCAATTTGTGCGACCAGATGCTGCATTTTCGCCATGCTTTCTGCAGGCGTTAGCAGGAATAATATGGAGTTAAGATCGCATTTTTCAGGAATAATGTTATTTTCACGTAGATAGTTCGCCAAAATGGTGGCAGGAACACCAAATGATTCATATTTTCCTGTTTTGGCATTAATACCTGGGGTGGTTAGTAGTAATTTACATGGATCAACAAAGTATTGATTTTCTTCATATCCCTCAAATGAGTGCCAGCGCTCTCCCGGAACAAAATTAAAGAATCGGAGATCATTGGCAATTTCATCAGTATCAAAATCTTCCCATGCACGACCATCGATAGTTTCTGGAATAAACGGGCGAATATGTTTACAGGATTTCAGGAGTAATTTACGGGTTTCAATCCCTGTCTTTACGCAATTCATCCATAAACGTTTACCTGACTCACCTTCATGCATTTTTGCATTCACATCCAAAGCTGCAAATAATGGATAGAATGGACTAGTAGAGGCATGCATCATAAAGGCGTTATTGAGACGTTTATGATTTACATAGCGTTTTTGACCTTTAATATGGCGATCTTTTTTGTGGATCTGTGAGGTTTGAGAGAATCCCGCTTGTTGTTTATGTACAGATTGTGTGACTAAGATCCCCGGATCGTTTTCATTCAGTTCAAGTAGAAGTGGAGAACAATCTTTCATCATTGGGATAAACTGTTCATAGCCCACCCACGCGGAGTCAAATAAAATGTAGTCACATAAATGTCCGATTTTATCGACTACCTGACGTGCGTTATATATTGTTCCGTCATAGGTACCTAATTGGATAACGGCTAGGCGGAAAGGGCGCTTTTCATTTGCACGTGTAGGGGCGACTTCTTTGATGAGTTCACGAAGATATTTTTCTTCAAAACAGTGAGCATCAATCCCACCTATAAACCCAAATGGGTTACGTGCAGCTTCAAGATAAACAGGCGTTGCTCCTGCTTGAATTAATGCTCCGTGATGGTTTGATTTATGATTATTACGATCAAATAATACTAGGTCATCTGGTGCCAATAAGGCATTAAGAACGACTTTATTGGAGGAAGATGTACCATTAAGAACGAAATAAGTTTTATCGGCATTAAAGACTTTTGCTGCATGTTGTTGTGCGGCACATGGGGCACCTTCGTGGATCAGCAGATCACCCATAGAAACATCGGCATTACATAAATCAGAGCGGAATAAGTTCTCACCAAAATACTCGACAAATTGGTTACCTAGAGGATGACGGCGGAAAAATTCACCTCCTTGATGCCCAGGACAATCAAAAGCTGAATTTCCTTGTTCAACGTATTTTTTTAAGCTGCCGAAAAAAGGAGGTAATAGACTCTCTTCATATTTTAACGCTGCAGTTTCTAGTTGTTTATTATATAACTCACTATTTTTTTTATTTAAATCAATTACACCAGTTAATCGATTAATAATATTAGCTGGGATAACTTCATCATTATTAATAACAGCAAAGATAGGCTGTTCAAAGCTATTTTGTTCAATTAAATCAAGCTTTCCATTCTGAATGTCATCAAGTGAAATAATAATCACGGCAACATCAGAAAAATCAGTATGTAGAATATCGACACATTCACGGTGGGTTGAAATATAGTCAGACATATCGTAGCTGACCGCTATTTTATAACTTTTCATTTTTAATACCTTTTTTTGGTAAAAAATTCCCGCTGAAATATTAAGTGAAAATATTTCAGTTTTTTATTTTTATAAATGCGAGTTTTTTCCCTCGATAGAGTGTCGAGTTATAAAAATCACGTTTATATTTATGTTATCACGTATAAAAATAATGTATAGAATGATGGTTTTTATAATTTTAGTAATATGTTTTTAGCCAAATTACCAATAATAAAAACTAATTAACTGCACATTACTATGCATAAAAAACAGTAATATGAATGATCAATAAGAATCCATTATAGTCACATAAAATGTGATTTATAATGGTAAAGAGGTTGACTATCCATACGCTGGTAATATGCAAACCACGTGATGGATGCCAATAGAGAGATTATCTTTGAGCGTTGAAAAGATTAAAATCAAAACATGAACGATGTGAAAACATCATTATATGTGTAATACGTCTTATATGTGGCCAAAATCGATTATTATTTTCCATTTTCGCATCCGTTAATTATTAAGACCTATATAACAACTATAAATCAATATAATTAAATATCCGAATTAAACTGTGATGCAGATCAATATATATCATTTTAAGAATAGTTTTGTCTTTAATTAATGCATTGCTTGTTAATTATTTGTTGTTTTGTTTTAAATAATGGAACTTACAATTAATATAGTCGCTAAGTCTATATTATAAATAGTAATATAATAAATATAAAATATTTTCATTGTGAATCTATGTGGTAGTTGTTTATATAAACATAATCAATTTTTTTATTTTGATTATTAATATGGTGTATATTCCCTTTATCAAATTATTCGTGTAGTCATAAAACACTTTAAGACGTTTTTATCATGTGTGCCGTAAAATCCATTTTTCAGGGGGGATATAAGGTATAGTTTTCCGGCTAACTCAGTTTCTTTTGTCATAGACCAAAGGATAATGATATCTATAAAACAACTTCAAGCCTTCAAATTCCAATTAATATTAAATGGTCAGTAGGAGGGAAATATGCGATGTTTCGCAGGAGCTTGTCGCTTTGTTTTCAATCGTGCGTTAGCGCTTTAGAATGAGGTTCTGATATTGAGACTCGAGAAGACAAGAAGTACAGTTAGTACTGCTTGTAGTCATAGTGGAAAAGAAGTGACCTTTGTTACTCCAAAAGGAAAAAACATCAGATCATCGCAGAATGAAGTTTTTAATACTTTATTGAAGTCAATAAAATAAATATTTATTGGATGCAGAAAGAGAGAGTTTAGGCTCTCTTTTTGTATATCTATGGCGTAAATAGTGTGTTTTTATTACAAAATTAGTTTCTGATTACTCAATTTTTTTATAGGAATGACCATTTTTGTAACAGTAGAGGGTTTTAAGAAGTATTTATAAAGGGCGTGATAAATAGTAGTAACGAAATTTGAAAGGAAGAATGCTTTGTTAATTTTTCACATAAGATTAAAAAGTAAAAGGAGAACCTAAGTTCTCCTTTTGATATTTCTCTACGACAACAATATGTGTTGAAGGATTAGCCGCTGCCTAATCGACTGATACTTGCTCTTTACAAGCTGACCTCAGTCAGGTGCTTACGCGGGTCTCATCTGGATTTTAAGAGCGGGGAGACTCAAGCACACTCTATAACGCCTTTATACCCGTTTATCTTGATATTATCAAGTTTTTTGTTTTGTTTTTTTATTGAACTGAATAGGCAGATAGCATGTATAATGGCATTTGGATACTGTTGTGCAATGATATCCCTAGCTGTAGTTAATGTTGTTCCTGTAGCCATAAGATCATCGACAAGTAATATTCTGATTTTTTCAGTATTGGATGATGCTTGTGTGTTTAAAACAAATGGTGGAAATATATTCCTAAATTCAGTAGGGATACTTTTTAGTGAAAACCCTCCTTTAAGTCCAACTTCTTTTGCTTGTAATTTAATTTTGAAACTAAGACTTTTAGCCTCTTCAATATTAATATCTGCTTTATCGAGAAGTTGAAAAGCATTATCGACTGTTATTTTTCTTAAAATATCAGTTAAATATGTGGCATTAAATTTTTTTGCTAAACGTTTTGCGATAATAGGGCTAATATTATGGGCTGAAGGCATTGATATTATTAGTTGATACCCTTTAGGTTCTAATTCCATAAGTTTATTGCAAATAATTTTGAAGCTATCATTGAGTTTTTTTATGCTAGAAATATTTGTATATAAATCATCCTTTTTTTTCAAAGCATAAATTAAAGGACAATTATCCCCCAGTTGACGTTGTTTTCTATTACGTCTTCTTTTACCTGAAAGGAATTGTCTTTTAAAAATAGCATAAACTTTTAAGCCATCTGTATAATCAATAGTTGGATTCCCTTCAGACTGAGTTATTAGCCAGTCGGGGCAATTATGATCAACAATAACACATTGCTCTTGAATTATTAATCCCATAAATACATATGCTAGTCCGAGAAGAGAAGGAAAGTATAACAGAGAGAAAATAGCAGAGCTATATTAAAATAAGGCAATGTATTATTTAGAATATATTATTACATTAATAATTTAATTTATTAAGTTAAATAAAAATAGATTTATATATTTTTAAATATAATAATTGTTAATCGAAGTCCAGACTTTCATAACACACTATGAATTACTAATATATTGACAATATAATCTAGAGGTTATAATGACTTATGTGGGAAATACTAACGAGAGATTTGTTTGATTCTTGGTTTGAAGAACAAGATGAAGAGATACAAATTGAAGTATTGGCGGTGTTAATGATTTTTGCGTGAGGATGGCCCTAATCTTGGTCGCCCTCAAGTTGATACACTAAAAGGTTCAAAATATCCGAATATGAAGGAACTGAGAATTCAGGTTGGTGGTCATCCGATTAGAGCGTGTTTTGCATTTGATCTCATTCGCCGTGGTATTGTGCTATGTGCTGGTGATAAAAAAGGAAAGATGAAACTCGTTTCTATAAGAAATTAATCAAAATAGCCGATGCTGAATATACTGCACCTCTATTAGAGCAGGAGAAATAACATGTCCACTTTGGGTAAACTACTTAAAAAACAATCAGCCGAAGTACTGGCAAAAATTGAAACCCGAGCAGAAGAAATTCGCCGTGAAATCACACTCGATAAAATTCGTGAGGAATTAAACCTTTCGCAAACAGAGTTGGCCCAATCGCTTGGTATTTCTCAACCCTCTATAGCTAAGCTTGAGAATGTTGATAACGATCCAAAGCTATCAACGTTAAAGCGCTATATAAAAGCTTTAGGTGGCGAACTTTCTATAGATGTGACGTTACCAAATGGTAAGCGCATAGGGCTGCATCTTTAATGACATATTTAATTGATATAAGGTATGAAAGTGTTGATAACTTGCGAGATATACTTGAAGCGGAATTGATGTGATAAGAATAACAGGAGGAGTATCTAGATTTGACAGTGATTAGGAAAGAAAGTAAAAGAGACAAATAAAAAAAAACAGCCTTGATTGAGCAAGACTGTTTATTTAAAGCTTTAAATAACATTTTAACAACAGATAATCTGCGTAAACTTATGTTTTAGCTTTTGTTTGCCCTCTCAGTGACTTAACTCACTGACGAACAAAAGAAATATGGTGCCCGGACTCGGAATCGAACCAAGGACACGGGGATTTTCAATCCCCTGCTCTACCGACTGAGCTATCCGGGCAACGGGGCGTATTAAACCCGATCTCACCGTCTTCGTCAACGTTATTTATCACAAAACTGTTCAATCGCTGTTTTTTTAATCTTATTGATTAATAAAAGACTCTTTTTTTCACAAAATGAGTAAAAAGAGTACTGAAGTGATTTTTGTTGTCGCAGAGCAATAAAGAAAAAATGTAGCGAAGTGAACAAAAGTAGGGCAATGATAACAAAAAAAGCTTACCCAAATTGATTGGGTAAGCTTTATTTTTAAACATAATAATGGTTAACGATAGTTACGTTGCGCGGTGCTTACCTTTTCAAGATAACGCCGTGATTGGTCGGCCGGATGTTTATTGCGCAATGTCGTATAAACTTCCGTCGGTGCTAAGTTGTTAATCATCGTGGCTGCTTTTTTCTTATCACTGTGGAAGATGCGTAACACACTACCCGCACCACCATTATAAGCCTGTATCACCGCATAGCGACGAGAAACGGGATCTTTAATGTCACCTAAGTAGCTATTTTGTAATATCGAGATATACGCTGTACCAACATCGATATTATTCGCCGGATCAAATAAGTAACTGCGACTTGGCTGCCCTGATTTACCTTGCATACGAAATACATCTCGTCCGGCTGTTGCTGGCATAATTTGCATTAAGCCTAGTGCATCAGAGCTACTTACCGCATAGGGGTTGAAGCTGGATTCAATTTGCATAATGGCAAGGATCAGTGAAGGTTCAACACCATACTTGGCCGCGGCTTGTTGTACATAAGGTAAATATTTATGTGCACGTTTATCTAAGTGGTTAGGTACTAAGTTAATAGTGACATACCAAATAGTGTTCAGCCCTGATTGACGCTTTTGTAATTTATTGGCAATTAGATAATCTGCAAATTTATTTGCTCGCCACTCCCAGCGTATAGGCTGCCCTGTATTATCAAGTACTTGTCCTAATAAAAAAGGCTCTGTACTGTGGGGAATATTATTTACATCAGAGTAGAGGTCGATAGAGCCGGGATCTTCTCCCATAAGCAATGTCGTGACAATCGCTTTATGTAATTGGAATTGAGGCGCGTCACCCCCTAGGGTTTCTATAGTGATAGTACCCGCTTCAAAATTAATATGGCTACGAGTTCTATAAGCGTCCGTATATTTTACGTAGTCTTTAGGGCCTGCGATTAATACTTCCTGCATTCCCCAAATCATCTCGATATTATTGGCAAATTGTCCCATTAATATATCGAAGGCATTGGTGTCTTTGCTGTAATCAGGCTCAAAAGTTTTAGTGGGTTTACTACTACATGAGATGAGTAGAGGGGCGATAATCAGCAAGAGAAGGATTTTTTTCATGGTCTATTGCATCGCTCTGGTGAATAAAACTCCAGAGCCGTAATGGCTCTGGAAAATGGATATTATTTTTCAGGTGGTGTGTAGCCGTCAATATGAACATCGTGGCCTTCAAATAAAAATCTTACCATCTCTTGTTCTAATAATTTGCGATCGTCAGGATTCATTGTGTTGAGTTTTTTCTCATTGATAAGCATGGTTTGCTTTGCCATCCATTGATCCCAAGCTTCTTTAGAAATCTCATTGAAAATGCGTTTTCCAAGCTCTCCTGGATATAACTGAAAATCAAGTCCATCCGCTTCTTTATTTAGGAACGTACAAAAAATAGTTCTACTCATAATAAATCCTCAAATATCGCCGGTATTAGCTTAGGCTAATTGTCTAAGTAAATTCTCTACAGGTGCCGCAAGCCCTACGCTTGCCGGGGTTTGTAAGTTATACCAAAGTCCTTGTTGCGCCTCCATCAGAGAGGTAAACGTGGAGAGTTTTACGCAAATTGGTACTATATCTAAATGAAAATGGCTAAAAGTATGTCTAAATGAAATTAATTGCTCAGTTTTGTTATTTTCAAGACCATGTTCAGCTAGCCACTGTTCTAAAAGCATTTTTGTTTCAAACTGAGGAAAGGCGAACAGTCCTCCCCATATTCCTGCTGGTGGTCTTTTATCTAACCAGACCAGATTATCATATTGTAAAATAAGAAAATAAGTTGTTTTTTCAGGAATAGCCTTTTTAGGTTTTTTCCCCGGATAATCCGCCCAACTATGGTGAGCATAAGCAATACAACCTGTATTTAAAGGGCAAAGTTCGCATTTTGGTTTTGTTCGCGTACAAACCATTGCCCCTAAATCCATCATTGCTTGATTAAAATATTCAACCCCTTTGGTTGGGGTGACTTGTTCACTGATTTCCCATAATTTATTTTCAACTTCTTTTTTACCCGGCCAACCTTCTACAGCATAACAACGCGCTAAAACACGTTTTACATTGCCATCAAGAATAGGATAAGGCTTTTTTAGTGATAGCGATAAAATAGCCCCTGCTGTAGAGCGTCCCACACCCGGTAAAGCACAAACGTCCTCAAAGGTATCAGGAAACTGTCCTTGATGCTTATCTACAATGTGTTGTGCCGCCTTATGTAAGTTTCTGGCGCGGGCGTAATAACCTAAACCCGTCCATAAATGTAGCACCTCATCAAGTGGCGCTTTCGCTAATGCGCTAACATTCGGAAAACGCGCAATAAAACGCTCAAAATAAGGGATCACCGTGGCAACTTGAGTTTGTTGTAACATCACCTCAGATAACCAAACGTGATAAGGCGTTTTTTCTTGTTGCCAAGGTAATGTTTTGCGCCCGTATTTGTGATACCAGTCGAGTACGACTTGCGAGAACTGCTGTGCTTCCATCATATTTTATTTTTAACTCAGATCTGTATAAGGGTAAGATTGCACCACAGAGAGCATAAACTGTAAACACCCTTAATATTTATCTTATAGAGTGATGCTTATATAGGTGACTCTTGCTAAAATTGGCTATCTTTGGATAATGTCGCTTAAATGTATACTATAACGACATTATAACGTTATTAAGTTAATAATTGGCCTAACGACTGACAGTATTAGACATGATCAAGAATGTAATTTCTCCGGAATTCAATGAAGAAGGGCGTGCTTTACGACGCGTTCGTAGTTTTGTTCGCCGACAAGGCCGTTTAACTCCTCGTCAGGAACAAGCATTAGAAAAGCAATGGCCTATCTTTGGCATTGAATATCAACCGGAACCTATCGACTTCAGTCAGGTTTTTGGACGTAACGCCCCTGTTGTTTTAGAAATTGGTTTTGGAATGGGCGCTTCGTTGGTGACTATGGCAAAAAATTCGCCAGAAAATAATTACTTTGGTATTGAGGTACATGCCCCCGGTGTAGGTGCTTGCCTTGCCAGTGCACAAGAAGAGAATATCTCAAATCTGCGAGTTATGTGTCATGATGCGATAGAAGTACTCAATCACATGATCCCAGATAATAGTTTACAGATGGTTCAGTTGTTTTTTCCTGATCCATGGCACAAAGCGCGTCATAATAAACGTCGTATTGTGCAAGTACCATTTGCAGAGTTAATTTTAACTAAATTAGCGCCAAACGGTGTTTTCCATATGGCAACAGATTGGGAACCCTATGCAGAACATATGCTTGAAGTTATGACAAGTGTTGATGGATATCAGAACTTATCAGAAACTCAGGATTATGTACCACGACCAGAAACACGCCCCGTGACTAAGTTTGAACAACGCGGTCATCGTTTAGGGCATGGAGTATGGGATCTTATGTTTAAGAGGGTAAAATAATGGCTAAACAACGTAGTCGCCGTTTACGCAAAAAAATGCGTATCGATGAATTTCAGGAATTAGGTTTTTCAGTTAAATGGACGTTCCCAGAAAATACCCCTATTGAGGAGGTCGACAGCTTTGTTGATGACTTTATCCTTAATGTGATAGAGCCAAATGGGCTGGCATTTGATGCGAGTGGTTATCTGAGTTGGGAAGGCCTGATCTGTCTACAAAAAATTGGCAAATGTACCGAAGAGCATCGTCAATTAGTAGAAAACTACTTAAAAGAAAAAAATATGCAAGATGTACAGACCTCTGAACTATTTGACGTTTGGTGGGACTAATAAAAAGTTATACATTTTTAGCAAATAATCACAAGGGCATCCAACAGGATGCCCTTGTCTGTCTAGGGAATCAGCTGTGACTACAACGTTATCTAACGCATTATTGTCAGATATATTGCAACAAATTCGTCCTTTAATTGGGCAAGGAAAAGTAGCAGATTATATTCCTGCTCTCGCTCAAGTACCTGCTAATCAACTGGCTATGGCCGTGTATACAGTTGATGGTGAGCTTTATCAAGCGGGTATGGCCGATAAACGTTTCTCTATTCAGTCTATATCAAAAGTACTTAGCTTAACCCTTGCGTTAACACGTTATGATGAAAGCGAGATTTGGCAACGAGTAGGCAAAGAGCCTTCAGGATTACCTTTTAATTCGTTAATCCAGTTAGAAATGGAAAAAGGGATACCACGTAATCCTTTTATCAATGCTGGAGCGATAGTGATTACGGATATGTTGCAATCGCGATTAAGCGCGCCAAAACAGAGAATGTTAGAAGTTATTCGTGCACTGACGAATACAGCTGATATTTGCTATAACACCGTTGTGGCAAAATCAGAGATGGAACATTTAAGTCGCAATGCTGCCATTGCCTATCTGATGAAATCGTTTGATAATTTTGATAATGATGTTATCACCGTATTAGAAACCTATTTTCACTATTGCTCGATTGAAATGAGTTGTGTAGAGCTTGTTCGTTGTTTTAGCTACTTAGCGAATCAAGGAATATGTGTTGGAAGTAAAAATCAGATTATTACGCCAAGACAAGCCCGACAAATAAATGCGTTAATGTTAACTTGTGGTATGTATGATGGTGCGGGAGAGTTTGCTTTCCGTATCGGTATTCCCGGTAAGTCTGGGGTGGGAGGCGGTATTATTGCTGTGGTTCCTGATGCCTTTACTGTAGCAGTATGGTCACCAGAGTTGGATAAATCCGGTAACTCATTGGCGGGGTGTGCTGCCCTTGAATTATTAGCAAACAAAGTAGGGCGCTCAATATTTTAAGTGGCTGTAGACGCCAATAATGCGCAATGTTAGGTAAAAAAGTAGTTCAATACGCTTCTAGGAGAGCGATTATGGGATTTAAAAAGTTGGTCGTTGCATTGGTTTTTGTCGCAAGTTCAGCCACTGCTGCACCCAGTTTTGACTGTGCTGTCACGCCAAAAGATGATTTACGTATTACACCTGAATTTGTTGAAGTGGCCGGCTCTAATGGTTTACTTGTCATTTATCCCGATGGCACGTTACTGCGTGATGAAAAGGGCGTCACACTAACCCCTGAGCAACAAGCTATTGCGAAAAAATATCAAGCGACAGTTAGGCAAGATATCCCTTGGTTAAGAAAAGAGACGGGAATTAAATTACAAGAGTCAAGAAAAGTACTGGATAAAGTTGTTATTGAAGCCTTTGGGCAAGATAGCCGTATTTTAAAGCGCTTAAGTGACTTAGAAAAAAATCTTAATCAACAAATGGATACTGTTATTTCGCTCAAGCCTGATAATGTCACATTCCATGCTCAAGCGATTAAACAGGTCGAAACCAAAGGGCGAGAAATAATTGAGAGTAGCCTTGGGGGGATGTTGCAAGATAGCATTAATGAATTAGGTCAAAAACAATTACTAGCTGCTGCGAGTGGTGATAGGAAAAAAGCCTTAAGTGGATTATTAGGTAATCTTGATGGTTTTCAGCAAATCATCGAAAAAGAATGGAAGCAACAAGAAGCTTCATTTAATCAATTTGGGCAGCAGGCATGTAATAAAATCACCCAAATGGAAAACCAACGTGTCGAATTGATAAATTCACTAAACAAATAGCTTTATCCTTATAGTAAATAAGAGTTATAGATTGTTGATTCACAATAGTTGAAAATAACAATGAAAATCATTCTTATTCAATTGACATGTAAAGTAAGCTGTTTAGAATGCCCTGCTTAAGTATTCCACTTAAACAGGGCTAAATTCATGAAAAAGATCCTTGCGTTAGTTACTGCCTCTCTTCTGTCAGTTAGCAGTTTTTCTGCATTAAGTAATACCTCAGTTACATACCAGCCTAATCAAATTGTTGAACAGCAAAATGATAAAGTTGTTATCAAGCACCTATTAGGTGAAACCGCAGTATCTAAAAATCCGTCTAAGGTTGTACTGTTTGATTTTGGTCTATATGACTCTTTAGTTGCATTAGGTTTAGCGGATAAAGTGGTTGGTTTACCATTAGGAAATGCACCTGAATATATTAAAGGGCGTATTGCGAATGATGTAGCTAATGTTGGGGGAATGAAAGCCCCTGATTTTGAGAAACTCGCTGAGCTTAAACCTGATTTAATTATTATTACCGGTCGTCAAGGCGCTTCTTATGAGAAACTCACAAACATTGCCCCCACGATTAATTTAGGCGCAAATAGTGCGAATTATCTTGATTCAGTGGAAGCGAATATTCAATTAATAGGTGAATTATTTGATAAGCAACAAGCTACTCAAGCACAATTAGCAACATTGAATACCGTGATTGAACAGGCTCAGAAAAAAGCGGCAGGATCAGATAAAAAAGTGTTGGTCTTACTGCACAATGCAGGCAATTTAATGCCCAATAACCAAAGCGTGATTTACGATGTGGTTAAAGCGAAGAAAGCAGAATTACCACCTGTTGCTGAAGAAGAGAAAGGCAAACGTCGCGTGGTTACTTCTGAAATGATCGCCAAAGTAAATCCGGATGTTATTTTTATTATCGATCGCAGTGAAGCCATTGGTGCCGGTAAATTAGAGAAAACCACCTTTGAAAATGATGAAGTGAAAACAACTTCTGCTTATAAAAATGGTGGTATTGTTTATCTGCAATCTGATCTTTGGTATCTCTCTGGTGGTGGATTAGAAAGTCTTACTCAGCAAATTGAAGCGGTACAAAGTGCACTTTAAAATCAGTGATAATGTTTATAAGCGCCGATAAATAAATTATGCCCATAGTGTAAATGAACAGTATGGGCATTTGTTTATTGACGAAATAAGTGAATTTTCGTATTAAAGAAAGAGTTCAAGTAATGAATTAAGAAACAGTTTACCGTGGGGCGTTATCTGCCAATGGGTTTCTGTTTCACTGATATAACCTAATGCGAGTGCCTCATCAATTTGTCTACGGATAGTCTCTTGTGCAAGCCCCGTGTAGTCGCTAAAATCTTGCCGAGGAAAAGCTTCTAATAACCGAAAACGGTTCATAAAAAATTCAAATGGACGGTCATCATTATCAACCCAATTTTGCTGGTGAAGATAACGTCCTGCCATAAAACCTTTAGGATGTTTGGTTTTTACCGTTCTCATAATTCGGCCATCGGCAAAACTTATTTTTCCATGAGCACCACAGCCAATACCTAAATAATCCCCAAAACGCCAATAGTTTAGGTTATGTTGACATTGAAAACCTGGCTTACAATAAGCCGATGTTTCATATTGTTGATATCCTGCTGCGGTAAGTAATTTGTCACCTTCAGAAAAAATATCCCACAACATATCATCATCAGGTAATTTAGGCGGACGGGAGCCAAATTGTGTATTGGGTTCAATAGTTAATTGATACCAAGAAAGATGTGGGGGAGATAAAGCGATTGCTTGCTGTAGATCTGAAAGTGCTTGAGATAATGATTGGTCAGGTAAGCCATGCATTAAATCAAGATTAAAGCTACGTAAGCCTAACTCTTTTGCTAGTCTCGCGGCATTTTTAGCTTCATCGGCATCATGAATGCGCCCTAAGCGGATCAGTTTATCATTACCAAAACTTTGTACGCCAATGGATATACGGTTAATTCCCGCACGTTGAAAACCGGCAAATCGTTCAGCTTCAACCGTACCAGGATTGGCTTCCATAGTAATTTCAGCATCAGGAGCAACGGCTATGCGCTCTTTTACGCCATACAGTAAATCAGCCATTGATTCAGCACTTAATAGGCTTGGCGTGCCACCACCAATAAAGATAGTTTGCACTTCACGAGAGCCAACATGAGTAAGATCAGCATCTAAATCATTGAGCAGATGTTGCACATATTCCTGATGTGGAACTTCGCCTTTTAAGGTGTGAGAATTAAAATCACAATAAGGGCATTTTTGTACACACCAAGGAATATGAATATACAAACTTAATGGTGGTAACTTAAGCATTCTTAAGTGCATCCAACATTAGTTTTAGTGCTTTACCACGGTGAGAGTATTGATTTTTTTGCTCTTTGGTTAACTGTGACGCAGTGCAATTTAGCTCAGGGATAAAGAAAATAGGATCATAACCAAATCCACCATCACCTTGCATTTCTTGAGTCAACACACCTTGCCAAATACCATGGAAAATTAGCGGAGTGGGATCGTTTTCATGGCGTAGATAAACTAACACACAGTTAAACTGAGCTTGACGTTTCTCTGCGGGAACATCTTTCATTGCTTCGAGTAATTTATCTACATTTTGCTGATCGGTTGCCTCAATACCAGCATAACGAGCAGAGTAAATTCCCGGAGCACCACCTAATGCATCAACCGAGATCCCTGAATCATCAGCTATAGCCGGTAAACCTGTTACTTTGGCAGCATGACGCGCCTTAATTAGTGCGTTTTCTACAAAAGTAAGACCGGTTTCTTCAACTGAGCCAACACCTAGCTCAGTTTGTGCGACAATATCTAAACCAAAATCAGCGAGTAATGAGGCTAACTCTGTTACTTTGCCGGGGTTTCCAGTAGCAAGAACCACTTTTTGCATATTATCTTCCTTAGTAAAGTGTCATGGTGATTAGCCACTGTAAAACATCTACACGTAAATAATTAAGGGCATAAAGGATCAGGATAACAATCATGGCTGAGAAATCTAATCCTCCCATTGCCGGAATAACACGGCGAATTGGGGCCATTAAAGGCTCAGTTAATTGGAAGAGTAGATGATCGATAGGATTACGTCCTTGGCTGACCCAACTGAGAATTGCGCGGATGATAATCATCCAAAAAATAATCTTACCTGCTGCGGTGAGTAATTCAATAAATGCGAAGGGTAGGACTAAAGAAAACGGAATAGCACCACCTGCTCCGGATAAGTAAGAAGGGAGGATAATTTCTAATAACACTAAAACATATGCCAAGATGACCGAAGCAGTATCAATAGAGCCAATAGAGGGGATAATTCTTCTTAATGGACGCACAACAGGTTGGGTAATTTTAACCACAAATTGTGAAAATGGATTATAAAAATCAGCTCTTACACATTGCATCCATACACGAAGTAGTAGCACGGAAATATAGAGTTGAATAAGAGTCAGAATGACGAAATTTAAAAAGTTCATTAGTTGGCCCTGATGAAATTAAAACTGTTTTTCCATTTCTTGCGCTCGTTTAATCGCCGCTTGCATCGCTAAAGCAACATTCTCAGGTAATTTACCTGCATAGAATTGTGCCAATGCTGCAGCTGTTGTGCCACCTTTTGACGTTACTTGTTCACGTAATGTTGAAAAAGGTAAGCTATTTTGTTTTTCAGCTAATGCAGTAGAGCCACTGGCTGCTTGTTGTACAATAGCTCTTGCTACGTCGGCTGAAAAACCTAAGCGCTCGGCTTCTTGTTGCATAGATTCCATAAACAAGAAGAAATAAGCAGGCGCACTACCCGCAACGGCGATAATATCATTGATAGCTGATTCTTGCTCTACCCAAACCGTCGTACCGACACTTTTCATTAACGCATCAGCAAATTGTTTATCTTCAGGGGTAATAGTGTTTTGAGCAAACATACCGCTTAACCCTTTGCCAACCAGTGCTGGGGTATTTGGCATGATGCGGATCAGTCGTAGCGAAGTGGCTAAATAATCATTATAACGAGAAGCTGGAATACCCGCGGCAATGGTTAGCACTAATTTTTGACTAAAATCGATATGTTGTAATGGCTTACAAACTTCAGCCATCATTTGTGGTTTGACGGCTAATACGATGACATCGGCATTTTCAACAGCACTGATGTTGTCGCAAGTACTCTGTATGGCAAACTCTTTTTCTAAAGGCTCACGTCGAACCTCAGAAGGTGAACTTACCGTAATGTTTTTTGCGGGATAACCCCCATTAACCAGTCCTGCAATAATAGCGTGTGCCATATTTCCAGCACCAATAAAAGCGATATTGCGATGTTCCATACTAATTTAACCTCTTTTTTATTTATTGGCGTAATCACGAGCGCCAAAAATGGCCGTTCCAATGCGTACCAGTGTTGAGCCACAGGCAATTGCTGCTTCCATATCACCAGTCATTCCCATCGACAATGTATCAATATCGGGGTACTGATTTTGTAACTGTTTAAATGCTTGATGCATTTTTTCTAGTACCTCGACTTGCTTGTTATAGTCATTTTCTGGGGCAGGAATAGCCATTAGTCCGCGCAGTTTGATCCCTGGCAGAATGGATATTTGTGCAGCAAGGCCATCAAGCTCGGTAAGAGAGATCCCTGATTTACTGTTTTCATCACTAATATTTATTTGGATCAAAACATTGAGTGGCGGTAACGTAGTTGGACGTTGATCACTTAATCTTTGCGCTATTTTTAATCTATCTATGGTATGGCACCAGGCAAAATGTTCAGCAACAAGACGTGTTTTATTGGACTGCAATGGGCCAATAAAGTGCCAAACTAAATTTTTGTTTTCAGCAAAATAGCTAATTTTATCTACACCTTCCTGCACATAGTTTTCACCAAATTCAGTTTGTCCACATGCAATTGCTTTTTCGATATCGCTCACAGGCTTAGTTTTACTAACTGCAAGTAGGGTTATTTCGTCTGGAGAACGCCCGCATTTTTGCGCTGCGGTGTCAATGTGAGACCTGACATTGACGAGATTCTGTTTAATAGTATTCATGGCAACTCAGGAGATAATAAGATGAATATGGAAAAATTAATTATATATAGTGTAAAGCATAATGCTTCCGATCTGCACCTTTGTTGTGGCGATGTGCCACGATTACGGATCAATGGCGTACTTTATCAACAAAATCAATGTAAACCTATTACTTCTGATACGCTACTCAAATGGATAACACCTTATCTGACCACAGCGCAATTGCAATTTTTTGGTAAGGAGGGGCAAGTTGATACGGCGATAACTCTTGCTGAGGGGCAGCGCTTACGAGTGAATTTATTTCGCCAACAATTAGGGATATCCGCAGTACTAAGAGTGATAAATTCACAACTCCCGACATTAACATCACTACGCGTACCAAAATCAATCACTGCATTATTAGATAATGTTTCTAATGGACTCATTTTAGTGACGGGAGCAACAGGGAGTGGTAAATCATCCACATTAGCGGCGATGATTGATTATCTCAATCAGCATAAGCGTCAGCATATTCTTACTTTGGAAGCGCCAATAGAGTTTATTTACACCAATAAGCAAAGCATTATCCAACAACGTGAAATAGGGCGCGATGTACAAAATATAGCGAGTGCAATAGAAGCTGCATTACGCCAAGATCCTGATGTAATTATGCTAGGGGAATTAAGAGATCTAGAAAGTATTAAAATGGCATTAATTGCGGCTGAAACGGGGCATTTAGTACTAGCAACATTACATACACAAGGCGTTGTTCAAACGTTAGAGCGTGTCACTAATGTATTTTCATCCAATGAACGACAATGGATCTCGGTACAATTAGCTGGGAGCTTAAAAGCAATTATTTCTCAGCAATTGGTTCCTGCAACACAAGGCGGGCGTGTTGCTTTGTTTGAAGTGATGTATATGACGCAGGGGATTGCACATCTGATCAGAGAAGGGAAATATCATCAAGTGACGACATTAATGCAAACTGGGTTTGAATATGGTATGCAAACCTTCACTTTAAGTCGCCAACAACGTCAATATGAAGGTTTGCTCAATGAGCACATCAATGAAGAAAATTAATACTGCCGTTCAAACCAGCTTTCTAAAATAATAACGGCAGAGGTTGCATCGACACTACCTTTATCTAAAGAACGATACCCTCCTTGTTCAAAAAGGTGAGCACGGGCTTCGACTGTGCTAAGGCGCTCATCATGTAAGGCGATTTGTACGCCAAAGCGTCCATGTAAGCGATTGGCAAATTTTTTGGCTTGGGTAGTTACTAGCTGTTCTGTGCCGTCCATATTAAGAGGCAATCCCACCACCACTAAATCCGGTTGCCATTCTTTAATGATTTTTTCGATTTGACTCCAATCTGGAATACCATCTTTAGCTTTAAAGGAGGCTAATGGCCTTGCTGTCCCTGTGACTTCTTGACCTATTGCGGCTCCAATACTTTTGGTGCCAAAATCAAACCCCATTACCGTTCTATTTGACATTATGCATGACCAGCCGTTGGTGAAATTGTGTGGATATCGATACCAATTAGTTCGGCGGCTTTATGCCAACGCTCTGCAATTGGGGTATCAAAAATGATTTGTGGGGTTGCTTCAACGGTAAGCCAACTATTTTCTAAAATTTCTCTCTCAAGCTGGCCTTTTTCCCAACTGGAATATCCTAATGAGACTAAGGTTTTTTCAGGCTGTCTTGCTGTGCCTAATGTTTCTAGCACATCTTTTGATGTGGTGATCATGGTGCTATCGCTGATTTTAATACTTGAGCTAAAACCAGAAACAGGGGTGTGTAAGATAAAACCATGCTCTTCCGCTACAGGGCCACCAGACATAACTGGTTTTTGTAAGCTAATCGCACTATCTCTATCTGCTGAGAATATTTCCAACTGCTCTAAGACACTTTCAATAGAGATATCTTCAATCGGCTTATTAATAACTAAACCCATTGCACCGTTTTCATTATGTTCGCAAACATAGACGACCGAGCGTTGAAAGAGCGGATCGCTTAATGATGGCATAGCAATAAGAAAATGGTTGAGTAAATTCATAATAGTAATACTGTTCTCTGATTGTTTTTATTAAAAAACCTAGCCCTATTGATAATGTTTAATATAAGGGCTAGGTAAAGACTTTTAAACCTTAAAACACATCGTTTAAAAATTAGTTTTTCTTGTTAAGGCGAGCTTCAATAGCATCCATTAACATACCTGTAATAGAAATCTCAGGATAAGCCGCTTCAATCTCACGTGCACAAGTCGGGCTTGTAACATTAATTTCCGTTAAACGATCGCCAATAACATCTAATCCAACAAAAATAAGGCCTTTTTGTTTTAAGATAGGTGCTACTTGGCGTGCAATTGCCCAATCGCTTTCTGTTAATGGACGCGCTTCTCCACGGCCACCAGCGGCTAAGTTACCACGGGTTTCACCTTTGGCAGGGATACGAGCTAAACAATAAGGAACCGGCTCTCCATCAACTACCAGAATACGTTTATCACCATCAACAATTTCTGGTAAGAAATTCTGTGCCATACAGAAACGGTGACCGTGCTCTGTTAAGGTTTCGATAATAACACCGACGTTTGGATCATCTTTTTTCAGGCGGAAAATAGAGGCGCCACCCATACCGTCAAGTGGTTTAAAAATCACATCACCATGTTTTTCATGGAAAGCGCGAAGGTGTTTGGCTTCTCGAGTGACTAATGTGTTTGGCGTTAATGATGGGAACCATGCTGTAAACAGTTTTTCATTACAATCACGTAAGCTTTGTGGTTTATTAACAATTAAAGTCCCCATATCTTCAGCACGTTCAAGAATATAGGTAGCATAGATAAATTCGGTATCGAATGGGGGATCATTACGCATTAAAATAGTATCAAGGGAGCCTAACGCAATATCCTGCTCTTGACCAAATTCAAACCACTTTTCAGGGTTTTCTTCTACACTTAACAGACGTGTGTGAGCACGGGCTTCACCTTGATTAAGATAAAGATCGTTCATTTCCATATAATGGATTTCCCAACCACGGCGCTGTGCTTCGAGTAACATGGCAAAGCTGGTATCTTTTTTAATTTTGATGGATGAAATAGGATCCATCACAATACCTAATTTAATCATTATTTCTCCTTTATCCCAGATCGCCGAACCGAACCTGCAAAGCGGTGATTGCGGTGAGTGCTGTTGTTTCTGTTCTTAATACACGAGGACCTAATAAAATATCAGTAAAATGGTATTTTGCTGTCATGGCAATTTCTTCAGGAGATAATCCCCCCTCAGGGCCAATTAATAGTCGTACTTTTTTAACTGGAAGTGGCAAGGTATTAATACTTTGGCTTGCTCTAGGGTGTAAATTAAGTTTTAAGCTATCATCCGTTTGGGCACACCACGCCTCTAATGACATCACCGGCATAAGCTGTGGAATTTTATTTCTGCCACATTGTTCACAGGCTGAGATAATAATTTTTTGCCATTGCTGATGCTTTTTTTCTAAACGACTAGGATCTAGTTTAACACCACAACGTTCAGAGATCAGCGGAGTAATGGTGTTAACACCTAATTCAACGGACTTTTGGATAGTAAACTCCATTTTCTCACCACGTGAAAGTACTTGGCCTAAATGAAGATCAAGTGGGGATTCTCTATCATCCATTTGTCCTTCATTAACCTGCACAATCACTGATTTTTTGCTGCTTTCGATAATATCAGCATCAAATACTTGATTGGAGCCATCAAAAAGTGCCAGTTTTTGGCCTTTTGACATTCTTAATACTCGTCCAACGTGATTTGCAGCTTCTTCTGCTAATGAAGTTTGTGTACCTGCACTGAGTGGCTCTGGATGATAAATGCGAGGAATACGCATAACGTGAAACCCTTACGTAAAATGTTAACCATGATAAACAAGATATTGTGATATGCATCATACGCATGCCATTAGCTCATGCAAGTTATCAGGTGGCTTTTTCTATCATTATAGCTGGATTTTATTTGCGAGATTTGTCGTAAAACTTCATGTTTGCAATATGATAAAACAACCATTGCTTGGAAGTAATAGCATTCTATTTTAGAGTCCTAGATTAGGAACTCGCAAATATCAAGGATAGATATTTATGTTATTACCGCAAAACATCATGATTACAATGGCCTTTTTTACCTTTTTAAAAGGGTATAGCGATTATTTCTCTACCTCTGTTTTAGCACGCCTCTCACCTATTCGTTATCAGCAATTGTGGCAAGTCTATTTAATTATCTGTTTTTATTGGTCTTTTACTATTTCTAATTATTCGTTATTAATATTATTTCTATTGTTTAGTTTTTACCTCTTAACTCTCTCGTTTTTCGATGCAGATTATCTTCAGCTACCTGATAACTTAACTTTTTGGTTACTTTTCTTTGGAATTACGCTTAATTTAACGCCTTATGGCGTGATTTCTTCAACTTGCTCTTTTTATGGCTGTTTAGTCGCAAGCTTGTTTTTTTATAGTATTTATTGGCTCGGTTATTGGATATATCAAGAGACTATTTTGGGGTTGGGTGATGTAAAGCTTTTTAGTGCCATAGGCGCTTGGTGTGGAATAGAACTATTACCTTATATCCTCTTTTTCGCTGCACTATTAGGGATTGTTATTTATATGCTTATTTGGGCTTTTACTAATGTGAAGATAAAGCAGATTGCCTTTGGCTCTTGCCTTGCATTTTCAGCGATAGTTGTTTTAAGAGTAAAGACAATAATAATGTATTGAATAGGCTAATATTTCTTGCTGAATATTAAATAAGAGTGAGGTGTAGAATTTGTCTACACCTTCAAGTCTCTATCATTATTTACTCTATTTTCAGTAAGGTATTACAGCGTTTGTTTTAGAAAAGAAGTCCAACTTTTTGTATCGCCAAAATAATTCTCTACTGGGATCAACTGGTAGGTTTGGTTATCTTCAATACATAGGGTTGGGAAACCACGACCATTTACTTGATGCATTAATTGTTGAGTTTGCTGTATATGTTGAGTTATTTCATACTCATTTACTTGCGTAAATAGCGTCGAAAAAAGGGTGATATCAAACCCGAGTTTTTGTACGATAAAAAATAGCACATCTTTATCACTAATATTTAATCCATCAAGATAATAGGCATCTTGTAACGCTTTTAATAACATGACATCTCTATCGCCCATTTTTCTTGCTACCAATATCGCTGCAATTGGCATCAGTGAGTTTAATGTCATCTCTGTATTGGCGAGGTTATTGCGGTATTGCTGACTAAAAACTTGCCCCGATAACTGGCTAATACGTTCATCGATAGGGGTTACATGCTCTTTCCATGCATCGCCCCCTGTCACTTTTCTTGTCGGGGTAAATAATCCCCCACCATGTAGCGTTAGTACATGTGGGTATTCGTGACTCACTACTTCAATAAGTGGGGCAATGCCGTAGCACCACCCACAAAGTGGATCGTAAATATAGTGCAGCTTTTTGGTGCTATTTTCTTGGTTCACATGGCTTACTGAGGCCATTTCATCTCTCCTTTAAGGACTTTTGCGCTAAGCTCTAAACTCGATTTATCTGCTAAGTCAGGATAACTTTTTTCCATCGCCGCAATAAATTGTTCTGAGTTTTGAGTTTCAGCGAGTTTAGTTTCTGCCTCTTTAAGGTAATTCATTGTGAAATCAACAGAACGCATATCATAATTGCTTTTTGGAACATAATGTCCCGGAATAACCGTTTTAGGTGATAACGTTTTAATCTGTTGTAACGCTTCTAGCCAATATTGGCGTTGTGCTTTAGATTGAGTATCTGCTAGCCACACATGAATATTTTCAGACAGTATTACCCCACCCATAATAGCATTCAGTTTTGGCACATAAACATAGGTTCTTTCTGGAGATTGGCTATCTAATCCTTTGATATAGAGTTTTTCACCTTCAAGAGAAAAACTATCACCAGTAACGACTTCAGGAATGATAACTTTTTTAGGGGCATTGTCTTTGAGGACAGGCCCCCAGTAGGCAAGTTTTCCTGCTTGGGTTTCATTAATGATTTTGACGGTGGGAGCTGAGGCAATCACTTTAGCATTTGGAAATGCTTCAGTAATGACATCTAACCCAAAATAAAAATCGGGATCAGAATGGCTGATATAGATATAAGTTAAGTTTTTCCCTGATGCTTTAATTTTATCGACTAAGGCTTGAGCATCATTTTTTTGGAACTGAGCATCGATTAAGACAGCATCTTTATCACCATAAATGATTTCAGATGAAACAGGGAATACACTGGCATCACCGGGATTGTAGATATCTAATGTTAACTCTGTTGCCATCACAGAAGTGGCGAAAAACGCAGTAGTTGCAAGTGTTAAAGGAAGTAATTTTTTCATCTTTATTTTCTCCATCATGTTGATGCGTTCTATAATAGGTTGCATGAAATGAGAGAAAAACCCTGTTTTGGTGAATACATTGTTGCATAAATCGAGCAAATAATATGGACAAAATTAAAGCATCAGAGGTTTTTGTGACCATCGTTAAGCAAGGTAGCATGATTAAAGCTGCTGATTATCTAGGTATGTCTAGAGCAATGGTGACGCGCTATCTTAATGAAATGGAGGAGTGGGCTGGGGTGCGTTTGTTGCATAGAACAACCCGTAAGCAGAGTCTGACTTCCGTGGGAGAATTAGTTTATCAACAAAGTTTACAACTGCTAGAGATGGCCGAGCGTATTCCCGCGAATATTCCCAAAGAGAGTCACCAAATCAGTGGGCTGGTGCGTATTACAACGGCACAATCACTCGCTAATTGTGCATTATCTGTGGCTATAACTGAATTTATACAACTTTATCCTCTTATTGCAGTCGATTTGCAGATATCTAATCAGACAGTCAATCTTATTGAAGAGCGTATTGATATTGCATTGCGTATTACCAACCATTTAGAGCCTAATCTGATAGCCCGCCCTTTAGCAAAATGTCTTTCTGTGGTTTGTGCTCATAAAGATTATTTAGCTAAACATGGTATCCCTAACACGCCGGATGATTTGACTTATCATCAATGCCTCACATATCGCTTTTTTGGCAGTAGCTTGTGGGAGTTTAGTTTAGGTGATGAGCGCTATTCTGTTCCTGTAGGTGGTAATTTAAGTGCCAATGAGTCGGTTGTGTTATTGCAAGCCACTTTGCAAGGTGCCGGAGTCTCCTTACAACCTTACTGCTCGGCAAAACCCTATCTTGAACGGGGTGAGTTAGAAATTTTGTTAGCGGATTATCAGCCACAGCCTATGGGAATTTATGCCGTGTTAGCGAGCCGACAAAACATGCCCGCAGCCGTGCGTGTTTTACTGGATTTTCTGGTTGACTGGTTTGCCTCTTCGCCTCATTGGTTGTCATTATCGGGTGAACGCGTGAGTTAATTGTTTTGGATAATTGGCTAAAGTGGTTTTCATCACATCAATAAAATAGCGCACAAGTTGTGATGAGGGGCGATGAGATGGTGTGATCAAACTCACCGTAAATGGAATGGTAAAACTCAGTGGTCGTATACAGAGATCACTATATTGATAATCAAGGGCAGTAATAGGGTTAACGATAGAAACACCAATGCCTTTACTCACCATGGCACAAATTGAGGCCGCACTTTGTGTTTCCATGATCAATTGTCGAGTGATCCCCTGTTTAATAAACATAGCATCAATAAGTTGTCGATAACTATCATTAGCAGATAAGCTGATAAAACGAGTTTGATGAAAGTCTTGTGGCTGCAGTAATGCTTTTTTACTTAACACATGAGACTTTGGCAAAATAGCGACTTCATTTAACGTTAGCAGTGTTTCTTGTTGGGTTCCGGCTGGTGTTTGTGTGTGCTCAGTTAGCCCTAAATCATAATGTTGTGCAGATAACCACTCCTCTAATAAAGGAGACTCCTGTGGCACTATCGTTAAATTAACCTCGGGATACTGGCTGAGAAATTGTTGGCAAATTGAGGGTAATAGTGATTGAGCAAATGCCGGTAAACAGGTGATATTTAATTCCGCTTGATGAAAATGGCGAATACTATTGGCTGCGGTAATAATGCGATCAAGTCCATAATAAGAGCGCTGTACCTCTTCAAAAAATCTTAATCCCTCCGTGGTAGGTTGTAGGCGACCTTTAATTCTATCAAATAGCTTAAATGACAATAGCTGTTCAAGACGTGATAGTTCGCGACTGACTGTGGGTTGAGACGTTTTCAGTAAATCTGCCGCTTCGGTTAGGTTTTGTGTGGTCATCACTGCATGAAAAATTTCAATATGTCGCCAACTAAATGGAGTTTTCATAAATTTTATCCTATATCACAGATGAATAGACTATAGCTAATTTGATATTTTTATTCCCGCTTTAATTGCTTAATAATATTTTTATTCACCCTACATTGCTGAGTAAAAAATGATGACAACATCCAACAATGCGATCCTATCTCAATTAGCACAAACTTATGGCACGCCATTATGGATCTATCAAGGTGAGACTATTTCTGAACATATTGAGCAATTAAAAGCCTTTGATGTGGTTCGTTTTGCACAAAAAGCCTGCTCTAACATTCATATTTTACGGTTAATGAAACAGCAGGGCGTTAAAGTTGATTCTGTCTCACTAGGTGAAATTGAGCGGGCGTTGGTTGCCGGTTTCCAAGGTGGTCGAGAGCGTAGTGAAATTGTCTTTACCGCCGATTTACTCGATGAAAAGACGATTGAACGTGTGGTTGAATTAGATATTCCGGTTAATGCTGGTTCTATTGATATGCTTCGCCAACTTGGAGAACGTCATCAAGGGCACGCGGTATGGATAAGAATAAATCCTGGGTTTGGCCATGGACATAGCCAAAAGACCAATACGGGTGGGGAAAATAGCAAACATGGTATTTGGTATGAAGATGTGCCAGAAGCATTAGCGGTGATTAATCAATACAATTTGAGTTTGGTTGGTTTCCATATGCATATTGGCTCAGGGGTTGATTATCAGCATTTAGCGAGTGTCTGTGATGCAATGGTTGAGCAAGTACTCACCTCTAATGTTGATATCAAAGCCATTTCGGCCGGTGGGGGATTGTCAACACCTTATCAGCAAGGAGATAAAAGAGTCGATTTAAACCACTATTTCTCTTTATGGGATAGTGCTCGTCAACGTATAGCGCAACACCTTGGGCATGATATTGAACTGGAAATTGAACCAGGACGCTTTTTAGTGGCTGAGTCTGGCGTGTTAGTGTCACAAGTAAGGGCGGTTAAGTCGATGGGAAATCGTCATTATGTGCTGGTGGATGCAGGGTTTAGTGATTTAATGCGCCCAGCTATGTATGGTAGTTACCATCAAATCACATTATTAGATAAATACGGCCAATTAAAATCTAGCGAGTTTCAACAAGAAACCATAGTTGCGGGGCCTCTTTGTGAATCTGGTGATGTGTTTACCCAGCAAGAAGGAGGAATGGTTGCTCCTCGTTTATTGCCTCCGGCAGAAGTTGGTGATTACTTAGTTATTCATGATACGGGGGCTTATGGTGCATCAATGTCATCTAACTATAATAGTCGTCCCCTTATTCCTGAAGTGTTAATTTCACAGGGCATACCTCAATTAATTAGACGTCGTCAAACCATTGAAGAGCTATTAGCGCTAGAAATTAACCTGTAACTTTTACTATTCCTCCCAGTGTGATCATCTCCCAATAAAAAACACCTCATTATTAAATTAAAATAATGAGGTGTTGTATCCGTGTTTCAGTCGTTAAATGGCAGACTATTTATTGACGATCATAACGGCATAATTAGGCTGCTTTATCTGTTTTTATTGTGTCAGTTGACGACTTTTTTGCCGGCACCGCCAAGGCATCAAAGTCAAATTCATCCACATTAATACTACGTAAACGGCTTTGCTCCGCTTTGCGTAAGATATCTGCTTCTTCGGGAGTCACTCGTTTATCAGCTAAAGCCTTATCCGCTAATTTATCTAATTGAGTGAAGCTAAATTTCTTTTCATAGAGTCGACAGATACGTTCAAACAGTGGCTCTGCAGCTAAAATATCGAGCAGAGCTTCTTCCATTAAACCATGAGGATTGTGCTCACTGGGTGTGAGGAATTGCCCTTTACCAATACGATCACGGGTTTCAGAAGGTTGTTGGATAATTTGAGCCACTTTACTATCTAACTTATCTGAAGGCAGTTTCTGCACTTTACCCAGAGGGAAAATAATGGCGCGCAGAGCTCCTGCAATAAAACGATTTGGGAAATTGCGTAATAGCTCATCAATGGCATTTTCTGCTTGGTATAAACACTCTTTAATACTCCAGTGTACCAGTGGTAAATCAGCGGTATTACGACCTTCATCCTCATAACGTTTTAGCACCGCAGAGGCGAGGAAAATATGACTTAAAATATCGCCAAGTCTTGCAGAAATACGTTCACGACGTTTTAAACTACCACCTAAAACCCCCATGGCAACATCAGAAAGTAACGCCATGTTGGCACTGAGCCGGTTAATTTGTTGGTAATAACGACGAGTTTCATCTTTTGTTGGCGCGGTACTTAAGCGACCATTAGTGATACCTAACCAAAGGCTACGTAATGTATTACTGGCAACATGGCCTAAGTGACCAAATAAGGCATGATCAAAGTCGTGTAAGTTATTATCTCTAGCCGCTGCAATTTCATCTAAAACATAAGGGTGGCAACGAATAGCCCCTTGTCCATAAATGATCATGCTACGAGTGAGAATATTAGCGCCTTCCACCGTAATGGCGATGGGGGAGCCTTGATAAGAGCGAGCCACAAAGTTAGAAGGGCCAAGACAAATCCCTTTTCCACCAACAATATCCATTGCATCAATAATCCCGCGTTGCGCTCTATGGGTACAATGATATTTTACGATTGCAGAAAGTACGGCAGGCTTTTCTCCTAACATAATACCTGTGGTAATTAAGGTTGAAGCTGCGTCCAAGAGATAAGCATTACCAGCAAGGCGCGCTAATGGCTCTTCAATTCCTTCCATCTTCCCGATAGGAAGCTTAAATTGACGACGAATTCGAGAGTAAGCACCTGTTGCCATTGCTGCACTTTTTAAGCCTCCAGTGGAGTTAGATGGCAGTGTGATACCACGACCGACTGAAAGACATTCCACCAGCATTCTCCAACCTTGGCCTGCCATTTTTGGACCACCGATAATAAAATCGATAGGAACGAAAACATCTTTACCACGAGTGGGACCATTCATAAAAGGAACATTGAGTGGGAAATGGCGATGACCAATTTCTACCCCTTTTACGTCGGTTGGAATTAAAGCACAAGTAATACCGGGGTTTTCATCATCACTCAGTAGATGGTCTGGATCGCGAAGTTTAAAAGCGAGTCCTAATACTGTGGCTATAGGTGCTAAAGTAATATAGCGTTTATTCCATGTGAGACGAATACCAAGGACTTGCTCACCTTGCCACTCCCCCATACAAACCACACCACTATCAGGGATAGCGCCAGCATCAGAGCCTGCTTCAGGGCTGGTTAATGCAAAGCATGGAATTTCATCACCTTTGGCTAAACCAGGTAAGTAACGTTTTTTCTGCTCATCAGTACCATAATGTTGCAATAACTCACCTGGACCTAATGAATTAGGTACACCTACAGTGATGGCGAGAATACCAGAAACACCCGCGAGCTTTTGCAGTACACGAGATTGTGCATAGGCAGAAAACTCTAATCCGCCATACTCTTTTTTGATAATCATCGCAAAGAAGCGATGGTCTTTTAAATATTGCCAAATCTCAGGAGGTAAATCAGCTAGTTCATGTGTGATTTGGAAATCATTGGTCATGCGACAAACTTCTTCAACTGGACCATCCAGAAAAGCTTGTTCTTCAGCGGTAAGTTGTGGCTTAGGATAATTGTGAAGTTGTTTCCAATCTGGTGCTCCACGGAATAATTCACCTTCCCACCATGTTGTTCCCGCATCAATGGCCTCTTGCTCTGTCTTAGACATAGATGGCATCACTTTTTGGAATGCCTTTAGTGCAGGGGCAGAAATATATGCTTTGCGAATAGAAGGAAGAGTGAATGGTAATAATATCAATGCAACGGGCAGTAGTAGCCAGTAGCTCCAGATATTGGCTAAACCCATCACGAAAGTATAAGCAATAAGTAAGATACTGCTTACTACAAGGCTGTATTTTCGGTAACTAAGTATACCGATGAGAACTAAGAAAAGCACAATACTGAGTAGGGTCATAATAAAACTCCTGTATTTGCAAGACATCAGAGGTCAGACCTGTTATGTGTTATTTAGATCTAATGCAGTCACCAAGTTTTAGCAATATTTTTACATTCTAATTACAATGTAGCTCACAAATTATTCGTAAATGAGAGAAGTTAGCATTTGTAGGTAAAGAGGTGCTTCTTTCGTATCATTGGATCCGTTACACTGAGAAATAGATATTTTTTGATCCCTTTTCTGGAGTAAAAATCCTATGTACCAAGATCTTATTCGTGGCGAATTAACTGAAGCGGCAGATACACTCTCTCGTTTTTTACAAGATGATGCGAATATTGAAGCCATTCAAAAAGCAGCTGTATTATTAGCAGACTCATTTAAAGCAGGTGGCAAAGTTTTATCCTGTGGTAATGGGGGATCACACTGTGATGCCATGCATTTTGCAGAAGAATTAACGGGGCGCTATCGTGAAAATAGACCCGGTTATCCTGCTATCGCAATTTCTGATGTGAGCCATATTTCTTGTGTGAGTAACGACTTTGGTTATGAATATGTTTTTTCACGTTATGTGGAAGCGGTAGGTAAAGAGGGTGACGTATTACTGGGGATCTCAACTTCCGGTAATTCAGGCAATATTATTAAAGCCATTAGTGCCGCTCGTGAAAAAGGTATGAAAGTTATTACTCTAACAGGTAAAGATGGCGGAAAAATGGCAGGGAGTGCAGATATTGAAATTCGTGTCCCTCATTTTGGTTATGCCGACCGTATTCAAGAAATCCATATCAAAGTTATTCATATTCTGATCCAGCTGATTGAAAAAGAAATGGAAAAATAACGATATAGTAATATTGCCTTATATGAATAATTAAAGCGTGAGTAAGTAGGAGCGGGCGATGTGTGAATTGTTGGGCATGAGTGCAAATGTACCCACTGATATCAATTTTAGTTTAAGTGGCCTCATTCCTCGTGGTGGTAAAACTGGCCCTCATAAAGACGGCTGGGGTATCACCTTTTATGAAGGATTAGGATGTCGTACATTTAAAGATCCACAAGCTAGTGCCGTTTCACCCGTCGCTCGTTTTGTACAAGAATACCCCATTAAATCACATGCTGTCATTGCGCATATTCGCCAAGCTAATCGAGGTAATGTCAGTTTAGAAAATACGCATCCTTTTACCCGTGAACTGTGGGGTAAAAATTGGACTTATGCTCATAATGGACAACTTAAAGGTTATCAATCACTGGATACAGGGCGTTTTAGAGCGGTAGGACAGACTGATAGTGAAAAAGCCTTTTGCTGGATATTAAATCAGCTTGAAAAGCGTTACCAGAGAACACCATCTAATTGGCCGGCTGTCTTTCGTTTCATTGCTATTTTAGCTGATCAATTGCGACAAAAAGGTGTGTTTAATATGTTGTTATCCGATGGCCGGTTTGTTATGGCATATTGTTCAACTAATTTACACTGGATAACCCGTAAAGCTCCTTTTGGTAAGGCCAAATTGCTGGATCAAGATATTGAAATTGATTTTCAGCAACACACTAAAGCGGATGATATTGTGTCGGTAATATCGACATTACCCTTAACAGGTAATGAATCTTGGCAAAAAATTCCTGTTGGTGAGTTTGTTTTATTTGATCGTGGGTTGCGAATTTTGTAACCATTTACTATCGATACTTTTAGCTAAATTTAATGTGGAAATAGCCTCACGATTATTCACCAAATAGCGACCGTTTTTTACACTAATTGCTGGGATTTTTTTGTATTCTTCCACATATTGGTAAGCAGGTGCTAACTGTTGCCAAAAATCCATATTGGCAGAGTATTGGAATTTTTTCATATTTTCGGCTGTCATTTTAAAAGGGAAAATATGAATATTAATGCTCGGTTGGCCATTTTTCAGCGCAAGTTCGGCATATTGGTAGATTTCATCCATCACAGTATCGGTCATTGCGTAGCAACCCACTGATTTACAAGCACCGTGGATCATCAAGAAATCACCGGTATAACCTTGCTCTTGATCGTATTGATTAGGAAATCCTAGGTTAATTGCTCGATAAAACCGACTATTTGGGTTAAGCTGAGTTCGATTAACTTGATAAAAGCCTTCGGGACTTTTTAAATCACCTTGATATTTCTTCGGACCTAATCCTCCCGAATAGCTACAAATGGGATAAGTACGTATTTTCTCTAATTGTCCATCCTGTTTTTCTATATACAGTTCTAGTAAGTTTTCTTCTTTAAATATTTGAATATAGATGGGCTCTCCTGTACTTTTTTTAACAGGTTTGATAAGAAATTTTGAACTATTTTCGGCATTAACAAATAATGAGGTTAATATTATTGTTAAAAATATGATTAATTGTTTTGCGTGACTGGTCATGGTTTTATCAAAAAAAAGGCTTAAAATTTGTTGATAAACTAGATTGTAGATTGCAATGAAGCAATCAATTTGTAAATTTAAATCTACTATGGTTTCTTTTCTATTACAAAATATTCTGTATAAAACTTAATCGTTGGTCGAGAAATGTGATATTTTAATTCGGTTTATGCGAATTGTTAACGTTTCAGTCAAAATAATATTCCCATTTGCTTGAGCTAAATCACTCGAATAGTCAGACAGGCTGAAACTGAGATGATAAAATTCAGATCGGCAGAATAAGAGAAAATAGTAACAATTATCGGAGATAAATAACTTAGGGTATCAAACTACCTTAAGGTGTTTTTATTACAGAGTCGCTACATTTTCGGGGTGAATTTGTAGCTTAGGGTTTAACTGATAAACTTGTGCAAATCTTATGATTAAAATTAAAAAAGGACTCGACCTCCCAATTGCAGGAGCGCCTGCCCAAGTGATAGAAGACGGACCCGCGATTCGACACGTAGCTTTGCTAGGTGAAGAATATGTCGGAATGCGTCCTTCTATGATGGTTTCGGAAGGTGAGCATGTTAAAAAAGGGCAGGTTCTTTTTGAAGATAAAAAGAACCCCGGTGTAATATTCACAAGCCCTGCGTGTGGTAAAGTTGTTGCCATTAACCGCGGTGAGCGCCGTGTACTTCAATCCGTTGTTATTGAAGTTGACGGCGATGAAGAAGTCACTTTCGACAGTTATGATAGCTCATCACTTTCAGAATTGACCCGTGAACAAGTAGAAACAAACCTAGTAAATTCAGGTTTATGGACAGCGTTAAGAACACGTCCATACAGTCGTTCCCCTAAATTAGGAACCACGCCGGTGGCAATTTTTGTCACTGCGATGGATACTAATCCATTAGCGGCAGATCCTACTGTGATCATTGAACAAAACGAGCAGGCTTTTAACGATGGTCTGATTGTTTTAAGTAAATTAACAGAGGGTAAGGTGCATGTTTGTCATGGTGAAAAAGCACCGGCAAAACTCAATGATGGACAAATTAGCTATAACCAATTTGTTGGCCCTCATCCTGCGGGATTAGTGGGTACTCATATCCATTTCTTAGAGCCAGTCAGCGCGAAAAAAATGGTATGGCATCTTAACTACCAAGATGTTATTGCGATAGGGTATCTCTTTACTACTGGCTCTTTATATACCGAGCGTGTTGTTGCATTAGCGGGACCTCAAGTTAAAGCCCCTCGATTATTACGTACCTGTTTAGGTGCTGATCTTTATGAATTAACGAAAGATCAATTAGTCGATGGTGATAATCGTATTATTTCTGGCTCTATTTTATGGGGTTGGAAATCGGACGAAGCGCATCACTATTTAGGCCGTTTTCATAACCAAGTCTCTGTATTACGCGAAGGTCGTGAAAAAGAGTTATTTGGTTGGGGTTATCCAGGTACTAATAAATTCTCCATTACACGTACCACAATTGGTCACTTCTTAAAGAACAAACGTTTTGCATTTACAACCACAATGAATGGTGGTGAACGTTCAATGGTGCCAATTGGTAACTATGAGCGTGTTATGCCATTAGACATTATGGCAACACATTTGTTACGTGATTTGATTGTCGGTGATACTGACAGTGCTCAAGCATTAGGTTGTTTGGAATTGGACGAAGAAGATTTGGGATTATGTACTTATGTTTGTCCAAGCAAATATGAGTATGGCCCAGCACTGCGCCAAGTATTGACCAAAATTGAGCAGGAAGGGTAACTCATGGGGTTGAAAAATTTATTTGAAAAAGTAGAGCACCATTTTGAGCCCGGTGGTAAATACGCCAAGTGGTATGTACTCTATGAAGCGGTCACAACGGTTTTTTATACGCCGGGTACGGTGACACGTAATGGTTCGCATGTACGCGATACCATCGATCTAAAACGTATGATGATCCTTGTTTGGTTATCTGTTTTCCCAGCGATGTTCTGGGGAATGTATAACGTTGGTCAACAAGCGATCCCTGCTCTTAATCAGTTGTATAGTGGTGCTGAGTTACAGCAAGTGATTGCTTCTGATTGGCACTATGCACTTGCACAGTATTTAGGTGCATCATTGACACCAGATGCTGGGTGGGGAAGTAAAATGCTCCTTGGGGCAACTTACTTTTTACCTATCTATCTTGTTGTATTTGCGGTAGGTGGTTTCTGGGAAGTGTTATTTTCCCTTATTCGCGGACATGAAATTAACGAAGGTTTCTTTGTTACTTCTATTCTGTTTGCGTTAATTGTGCCACCCACATTACCATTATGGCAGGCTGCTTTAGGTATCACCTTTGGTGTCGTAATTGCAAAAGAGATTTTTGGTGGAACAGGACGTAACTTCTTAAACCCCGCATTAGCAGGGCGTGCTTTCCTCTTTTTTGCTTATCCGGCACAAATTTCAGGTGATCTTGTTTGGACTGCCGCTGATGGTTTCTCTGGTGCAACCCCTCTCTCTCAATGGTCTGTTTCTGGTCAAAGTGCATTGTTAAATAATGTCACTCAGCAGCCTATTTCTTGGATGGATGCATTCCTTGGAAATATCCCCGGTTCTATTGGTGAAGTCTCAACACTGATGATCCTAATTGGCGGCGCAATCATTTTATTTGCTCGTATCGCATCATGGCGCATTGTTGCCGGTGTGATGGTGGGTATGATTGCAATGTCATATCTGTTTAACTTGATTGGTTCTGACTCTAATCCATTATTCTCAATGCCTTGGCACTGGCACCTCGTATTAGGTGGCTTTGCATTTGGTATGATGTTTATGGCAACCGATCCGGTATCAGCTTCATTCACTGATAAAGGCAAATGGGCTTACGGTATTTTAATTGGCGTAATGGCTGTGCTAATCCGTGTCGTCAATCCGGCTTACCCAGAAGGAATGATGCTAGCAATCTTATTCGCCAACTTATTTGCACCGCTGTTTGACTATGTGGTTGTTCAGGCGAATATTAAGCGGAGAAAAGCTCGTGGCTAAAGAAAAAAACAAAGATAGCGTCGGAAGAACGTTCCTCGTTGTATTTATTCTATGTCTTGTTTGTTCCGTGGTAGTGGCTGGCTCTGCTGTTGGACTTAAATCTAAGCAAGAAGAGCAAAAGCTACTGGATAAACAACGTAATATTCTAGATGTTGCTGGTTTATTGGTGCCTAAGATGAGCGCCAGTGAAGTACTCAAAGTTTACGATACACGCATTAAAGCTAAGATTGTAAACTTCAAAACTGGCGAATTGACAGACAGTAAAGGCGACTTTGATTTAAATAGCGAACTACGTAGCGATGAAACTTCTATCGCACTATCACCTGAAGAAGATATTGCAAAAATTCGTCGTCGTGCCAATACCGCAGAAGTTTACTTTGTTCTTGATGATCAAGGTAAAACCCAAGAAGTGGTACTGCCCGTCTATGGTTCAGGCCTATGGTCGGTCATGTATGCCTTTGTTGCGGTAGATATTGATGGTGTAACAGCGAAGGGGATTACCTATTATTCTCATGGTGAAACGCCGGGGCTAGGTGGAGAAGTTGATAATCCGCAATGGAAGGCACAGTGGAAAGGTAAACGCTTACTGAATGAAGAAGGTGTGCCTGCTATTAAAATCGTACGTGGCGGGGCATCAGATAGTCCTTATGGTATTGATGGCCTTTCAGGTGCAACCTTAACCTCTAACGGCGTTCAACATATGTTCGATTTTTGGTTAGGTGATAAAGGTTTCGGCCCATTCCTGAAAAAAGTTCGTGAAGGAGAGATCAATGGCTGATACAAAAGAGATCAAACGCGTTTTACTCGGGCCGTTGTTAGATAATAACCCGATTGCCTTACAGGTATTAGGGGTCTGTTCTGCATTAGCAGTAACAACCAAGCTTGAGACGGCACTAGTAATGACCATTGCGGTAACATTAGTGACGGCATTCTCAAACTTCTTTATTTCACTGATCCGCAACTATATCCCCGGCAGTGTACGTATTATTGTGCAAATGGCGATCATTGCTTCATTAGTAATTGTGGTAGACCAAGTTTTACAAGCGTACGCTTATGAAATATCTAAACAGCTTTCTGTTTTCGTTGGTCTTATCATTACTAACTGTATCGTGATGGGACGCGCTGAAGCCTATGCGATGAAGTCACCACCTATCGAAAGCTTTATGGATGGTATCGGTAATGGCCTAGGATATGGGGTTATCTTGATCCTTGTTGGATTTTTACGTGAGCTATTTGGTTCAGGTAAATTATTTGGCATTACGGTGATGGAATCTATCCAAAACGGCGGTTGGTATCAACCTAATGGCTTATTCCTGTTAGCGCCAAGTGCTTTCTTTATTATTGGCTTGCTAATTTGGGGATTACGTACATTAAAACCTGCACAGGTTGAAGAGGACTAATTGCCATGGAACATTATATAAGCTTATTTGTTCGTGCTGTTTTTATTGAAAATATGGCACTGGCGTTCTTCTTAGGGATGTGTACTTTCCTTGCGGTATCTAAAAATGTAAAAACAGCATTTGGATTAGGTATTGCGGTAACCGTTGTTCTGGGTCTTTCTGTACCTTTGAATAACTTGGTGTACAACTATGTACTACGCGCGAATGCATTAATGGAAGGTGTTGATTTAAGTTTCTTAAACTTTATCACTTTCATTGGTGTGATTGCGGCTCTGGTACAGATCCTCGAGATGATTTTAGATCGCTACTTCCCTTCGCTATATAACGCATTGGGGATCTTCTTGCCACTGATCACTGTTAACTGCGCTATTTTTGGTGGTGTGTCCTTTATGGCACAACGTGACTATAACTTTAGTGAATCTATTGTATATGGTTTCGGCTCTGGAATTGGCTGGATGTTAGCTATCGTATTACTGGCTTCTATTCGCGAAAAAATGAAATACGCGGATGTACCGTCAGGTATGAAGGGATTAGGAGTTACTTTTGTCACCACAGGGTTGATGGCATTAGGTTTCATGTCCTTCTCTGGTGTTCAGCTATAAAGGGTGAGAAGAACTCATGGATATAATTATTCTAGGTGTTGCGATGTTTACCCTGATTGTATTGGTGCTAACTGCATTGATTTTGTTTGCAAAATCAAAGTTAGTCAATACAGGGGATATTGAAGTTGAGGTGAATGGAGATCCTGAAAAAAGTTTCCATGCGCCAGCCGGTGATAAATTACTCAACGTATTATCAAACGAAGGTATTTTTATCTCATCTGCATGTGGTGGTGGTGGCTCTTGTGGTCAATGCCGCGTAAAAGTACTTGAAGGTGGTGGAGATATTCTTCCTACTGAGCTTTCTCATATTAATAAGCGTGAAGCTAAAGAAGGTTGCCGTTTAGCTTGTCAGGTTAACGTTAAAAATAATCTGAAATTAGAGCTACCCGAAGAGATCTTCGGGATTAAAAAATGGGAATGTGAAGTTATCTCAAATGATAACAAAGCCACGTTTATTAAAGAGTTGGTGTTAAAAATTCCTGAAGGTGAAGTGGTACCTTTCCGTGCTGGGGGCTTTATTCAGATTGAATGTCCTCCTCACACAGTGCGCTATGAAGATTTTGATGTTCCTGAAGAGTATCGTGAAGATTGGGATAAATTTAATTTATTCCGCTATGTTTCTGAAGTTAAAGAGACCACCGTGCGTGCATACTCCATGGCGAACTACCCTGAAGAGCATGGCATTATCATGTTAAACGTGCGTATTGCGACACCGCCACCACGTAATCCTGATGTGCCACCGGGAATTATGTCATCTTATATTTGGTCATTAAAACCGGGTGATAAAGTGACAATTTCAGGGCCATTTGGTGAATTCTTCGCAAAAGAAACTGATGCGGAAATGATCTTCATTGGTGGGGGTGCTGGTATGGCACCAATGCGTTCACATATTTTTGATCAGCTAAAACGCTTACATTCTAAACGTAAAATTAGCTTCTGGTATGGTGCTCGTTCTGTGCGTGAAATGTTCTATACAGAAGATTTTGATATGCTGGCTAAAGAGAATGAAAACTTTACTTGGCATGTTGCGCTGTCAGATGCATTACCGGAAGATAATTGGACGGGTTACACCGGCTTTATTCACAATGTGCTCTATGAAAACTACCTTAAAGATCATCCAGCACCAGAAGATTGTGAATTCTATATGTGTGGACCACCAGTGATGAATGCTGCGGTGATCAAAATGCTTAAAGATTTAGGCGTAGAAGATGAAAATATTATGCTGGATGACTTTGGTGGTTGATTTTTCACATAAAGTAGATAAAGCATAACAGTATGAAATGACAAGCGCCCACTAATGTGGGCGCTCATGATCAGAAGAGAGATATATGTTAAAAAGAAAGATGATGCATGGGATCTTGATGCTATGTGCACTGGTTTTCTTATCAGCCTGTGGTGAAAAACAGCAGGTGTTAGAAGGCGAAACGATGGGAACTTACTATTCAATTAAATATGTTCCTAGTAGTGATTCACCTTCACAAAGCGTCTTACAAACAGAAATCGATCGTATTCTTGAAGAAGTGAACGATCAAATGTCAACGTATCGTCCTCAATCTGAATTAAGTCGTTTCAATCAAAGTCGTGAAATTAATACGCCATTCCCAGTTTCACCCGCTACTGCTAAAGTCGTTAGTGAAGCGATACGTATTAATAAAATTACGGATGGGGCTTTAGATGTTACTGTTGGGCCTTTAGTCAATTTATGGGGATTTGGCCCTGAAGGACGTTTTACTCATCAACCTTCAGCCGATGAACTAGCTAAACGTAAAAAATGGACGGGAATTGATTACCTTGCTGTGGAAGGTAATACATTAATTAAAAAAATACCTGAGCTTTATGTTGATCTCTCTTCTATTGCTAAAGGTTACGGTGTTGATGCTGTTGCCGAATATTTGATTTCTCAAAATATTACCAATTATATGGTTGATATTGGTGGTGAGGTGAGAACACAAGGTGTTAATGGTAATGATAAACCTTGGCGTATTGCGATTGAAAAACCTGCTAATGATGGCACCACACAGAGTGTACAATTAATTATTGAACCGGGTGATAATTCGATTGCGACATCGGGAGATTATCGTAACTATTTTGAAGAAGATGGCGTCCGTTTTTCTCATACGATTGATCCTACAACAGGTCGCCCAATCAAACATAACCTTGCTTCTATTACCGTAATTGTACCTACTTGTATGAGTGCTGATGGTTTATCAACAGGGTTAAATGTTCTGGGGCCTGAAAAGGGCTTAGAGGTAGCAAATAAATTAAATATTCCTGTTTTTATGATAGTTAAAACTGAAAATGGGTTTGAAGAGCGTTATAGTAAGGCATTCGCCCCATTCTTGAAAAAGTAGAATTTAAGGAGAGAAGGTTATGTTAAAAATATTTCTTTTTGCCTTCATCTTGTTCTTACTGGCATTCTTTGGAATGGCTTTAGGATATATTGTTAAACGTAAAAGTATTCAGGGCAGTTGTGGTGGTTTAGGCTCTATTGGTATTGAGAAAGAGTGTGATTGTCCTGAACCTTGTGATGCTCGTAAAAAAAGAATGGCGAAAGAAGCTGCTCGCCAAGAGCTATTGCAGAAAAATCGCATCTTATAATTTGGTTATCGATGCATTTTTTTGCTAACGATGGATTTATCAAGTAATAGCTAAAATAAAAGAGTGACGTATATTTTATACGCCACTCTTTTTTGTTTAGAAAAATCGCTTTCAGATAAGGATATTAAGCTTTTTAATAGCGTGATTAAGTCGCTGCTACTTCCAAGGATAAGGGTTACTGCCTTCCCACTCTAATACTTCTTTTTTCGCTTCATCATAAGAATAGCCATAATGCTCTTGGAGTTTCCCTATCAGTTGCTCTCTGGTTCCTTCAATAATATCCAGTTCATCATGGGTGAGTTTTCCCCATTTTTCTTTCACTTTTCCTTTAAATAAATTCCAGTCACCAGAAGCTTTATTATTTAACATCTTATTCCACCTAACTTATTTCTGTTTATTGACACTATTAAGTGTAGAAGAGAAATGTAGTAAGGTAAAAAAGCGCCAATGTCGCAACGATGTTTACTCTTTTCTAAATGCTTTTATTTTAGCTGGAGAATCAACCATAACTGCATCAGCACCTAATTCTACTGCTTGCAAATAATCTTTCTCAGTATTGATACCGAATAAAACGATATGCGCATTACCCCCCGCACGAAAACAAGACATCGCATCTTTGTCCCAACTTAATACAGCCGCTGAACGAGCTTCACCTAAGGTATATTTTTCAACAACCTCAACTTTTCTGTGCAGTTCAAGGCCATACCAACGTGTGATATCAAGATTTTCTGGCAGTAAACAGATATGCCCCATAGTAATATTGGCTAAGATATCGCGGGTAACATCACGACTTTCAAAGCGTTGTACGTTATCAGGTAACGCATCTAAAAAAGCACTATTGGTAGAATAAACACGCGTTCTTTCTAACGCATTATGTTTGCTTAATACCGAAGCTAATGCTTTGCCTTGTATAACGGGATCGGCATCAGGTGATTTTAAGTCAATATAGAATTGTGTTTTAGGAAATTGAGTCAGAATATACTCCAATGTCGGGATAGTAACTCCTTTATTGCGATATGGAAATTGTTGTGCTTCCCCATATTTATATCCTGCATCCCATTGCGCCAATTCTTTGGCAGTAAAGGTTGAAATTGCCCCTTGCCCATTAGTGAGGCTTTTTAGATCACTTGGACGATAAAGAACAGGGACATTATCTTTAGACAGTTGAACGGTTATCCAAATTGCATCAGCTTGATTGCTTAGTGCTGTTTTGATAGCAATTTCGGTATTTTCAGGTGCATCCGCTGTGCCACCTCTGTGTGCAATAATTTTAGGAGAAGCCATAACAAATACTGAGTAAAAGAGGAATGAAATTGCAATAAATATTTTGATCATATAACTCTATTTCCTTGTTTTATATTTGATTTTCAAATAATTACGATAAAAATAAAAAGAGCAGAATAAGTTAAAAGTAATCTATCATTACTGTGTGACATTTCTATAAACAAACGTACTTAATTAAAATAATAATCACTAATATCACTTAAAATAGGTATAGATCAGGGAATAAAAATTGTAGTTAATGGTTATTTACTGTATATTTAAACAGTAAATGGCGTGAGGTGATTGTATGCGGAAAATTATTCATGTCGATATGGATTGTTTCTATGCTGCGATTGAAATGAGAGATAACCCTACATTAAAAGAGATCCCTATTGCAGTCGGTGGTAATGCTTCTCGTCGAGGTGTTATCTGTACTGCTAATTATCCTGCTCGCCGTTTTGGTGTCCGTAGTGCCATGTCAACGGCTACGGCATTAAAATTATGCCCTCATTTAAAAGTATTGCCCGGTCGCATGGCATTATATAAAGAGACTTCAGCTAAAATTCGTCAAATATTTGCCCGTTATACAGATTTAATAGAGCCGCTTTCATTAGATGAAGCTTATCTTGATGTGTCTGATAGCAAACACTGTCACGGCTCTGCCACATTGATAGCGCAACAGATCCGCCAGCAAATTTTTGCTGAACTTAACCTCACGGCTTCCGCCGGTATTGCGCCGATTAAGTTTCTCGCCAAAATAGCATCTGATTTAAATAAACCGAATGGACAATATGTGATCACCCCTGAACAGATGGATGACTTTATTTTAAAATTACCATTAAATAAAATTCCGGGAGTAGGAAAAGTCACCTTTGCTCGATTACAAGAGATGGGATTAGAAACCTGTGCTGATGTTCGTGGTACGGATGTTATTTCCTTAGTGAGAAATCTAGGTAAATTTGGGCAAAGCTTATGGGAGCGTAGCCATGGTATTGATGAGCGATTAATCAATCCTGAACGTTTAAGAAAATCTGTTGGTGTTGAGCGCACACTAGCTGAAGATATTGATTCATGGGATGAGTGTTTAGCATTGCTTGATGGATTATATGATGAATTAGAAAAACGATTAAGCCGAGTGAAACCTGATCTTAGAATTGCGAGACAAGGGGTTAAATTAAAATTTGATGATTTTCAGTTAACCACCCAAGAGCATTCTCATCCTATTTTAGAAAAAACGGATTTAATTGATATTGCTTATCAGGCATGGCATGAACGTCGAAATGGCAGGGGAGTAAGATTAGTCGGTTTTCATGTTACGTTGCAAGATCCACAAATGGAACGACAACTTCTTTTAGCATTATAAGTATTAAAAAACCATAGCGAGCATCAAGGCGCACTATGGTTAATGTATTTAAATATACTTTTTAATTAATAGATGATCACCAGCGGTAATTTATCGTTGCTGTCATGGTTCTGCCAATGCCATAAAAACAGGCAGTTTCACCCGCACAAGAGGCAACATAGTGTTTGTTGGCAATATTATTCATATTTAGTTGAACTTCAGCCCCTTTTAAAGAGGAGGATAATTCGCCTAAAGAATAACCTACCATGGCATCGTACAAAGTGACTGCAGGTACACTAATCGTATTTTTAGTGTCACCTTGAGATACACCGATATATCTCACACCAAAGCCCGCTTTAGCACCATTAAATAGCCCTGATGTTTCATCATACTGTCCCCAAAATGATGCCATATGTTTAGGAACCCGTGGTAATTCTTTTCCTTGTGTACCTGCGGTGATGGTTTTTCTCACTTCAGTATCGGTATAAGCATAGCTACTAATAAATGATATATTTTCAGTTAATTGGCTATTAATTTGCGCTTCAATACCACGGCTTCTAATTTCACCCACTGGCTCAAAATAGGCTTTTTCGGCGTTATAGTTAGTCACATTACGTTGTTGTAATTGGTAAATGGAGAGTGTTGCTAATGTCTGTTCATTTGGGGTGAGGTATTTTATTCCTGCTTCTAATTGACGTCCTTCACTTGGCTCAAATGGTGCACTACCCGGAGCTCTTCGTGTCTGTAAATTAGGTTCAAAAGAGGTGCTATAACTAATATAAGGTGAAATACCATTATCAAAGGCATAGAGTAGACCCACTCGACCGGTTAGCTTCTGATCGTCTTGTTGGTCTTTGCTGTTTTTGATGTGATCATAGGTACGAACTTGCGCCCAATCTTGGCGTAATCCCCCTAATAAGATCCAGTTTTTCCATTGGATCTGATCTTGCAAATAGATCCCTAACTGGTCGTGTTTTTGTAATTGATTTGTCACCGGTTTTTGTAAACTGATATCAATAGGATAATGATAATTAGGATTTCGCCAATCCAGATCATATTCTGGGCCCATCGCTTGCAATAAATTGTCTTTATTTTTACTCCATTGATAATCAATACCTATAATTACTGTATGCGCTAATTTTTCAGTATCAAAATCAGCTTGTAGTCGAGTATCAATACCAAATGTATCTGTTTCTCGTTTTTCCTGTTGAGCTCGGCGCTCAAGAATATAAGGGTTATCTTTTCTTAATGAACCAAAAACAAGATATTTATATTTTTGTTTGATATGGCTATAACGGGCATTTTGGATCAATTTTAATCTATCATTAAATTCATGTTCAAATTCATAACCAACGCCATATTGTTGACGCCATGATTGGTGATAATCAGCATTATTTACATTGAAATCAAATGGAATGGTGCCTTCTGGTGTTTTTTTGACCGTACCATAAGCTGGCAAAAAATTACGGTATCCCGCTTCGGGCTCTTGTTGAATAAAACTTAATAACGTTAAACGTGTCTGCTCATTTGGCAAAAAAGTGATGGCAGGGGCAAGGGCAAATCGTTCTTCTTTATAGTCTTTAATTTGAGTATGTTGTGTTTTTGCTAATCCATTAAGGCGATAGAGAATACGATTATCATCACTTAATGAGCCTGCAAAATCAAAAGCTGTCTCTGCTAATTTATCATTTCCTACACGTGCTTGAATATGATTAATGGTTGTTGAAGTGGGTCTTTTGCTGGTCATTGCCACAAGACCACCTGGATTTAATTGACCATATAGAACAGAAGACGGGCCACGGATCAGCTCAACTCTCTCTAATAGCCAAGGGTCAATAGCTCCTGTAGAAGATGAGGCTCCCATACCATAACTAAGTCCATCAAGAAAACGGGGGGCATAGCTATATCCACGAATAAAGATTTCATCATTTCGGTTTGAACTGCCGCGATATTCAGTGAAAACGCCAGGTGTATACCGCAATGCTTGAGAGACTGAACTGACATCTTGCGCATCCATCTGGTCGCGTGTAATGACACTGATTGATTGTGGTGTCTTATCTATATCACTAAGTATTTTATTTGTTGATAGTGTTTTTGTTGCCACTAAACCTGAAATTGGTCCTTGCGGATCTTGTGAGGGGGATGCGGTAACAATGATTTTATCAGGTGAATTTTGTGTCATTGCGGCATGAATTTGTAACGATAACAGACTGAAGGGGAGAGTAAGTAATAGGTTGGTAGCAATAATTTTTTTAGACACTGTTGATCCCTTTAAATTTTTAATTTTTCTTTACCTAAAATGCGGTAATGGTGAAAATACCATTATGTAAATATTAATACTAATTATTATTATTCTATAAATTATTTTTATTAGTGTTAGTTTTTTATTACAAAATAGTATAAGAATTGGCTTTTATAAGGTGGGTTGGGAATAAGTTATAGGGAGATAAAATAACAAAAAACCCGCTTATTAAGCGGGTTTGATAACTGTTTTTAAGTAGAATTATTTAGCCGGGATCGCTTTTAAAATGGCAGTCAGTAACTGCCAGTATTGGCCAACACTCTTAATGTGTACTCGCTCGTCCGGTGAGTGTGCACCGCGAATAGTTGGCCCAATAGAAACCATATCCATATCTGGATAAGGTTTTTTGAATAGACCGCACTCAAGACCTGCATGGATCACCATAATATTTGGCACTTTATCAAATAGTTGTTGATAAGTGTCACGTACTAAGTGCATAACCGGTGAATCCGCATCAGGTTTCCAGCCAGGATAACCACCTTTGGTTTCGATATCTGCTTGAGCAAGTTTGGCTAATGCTGTCAGCATGCTAACAACATAAGTTTTACCGCTATCAATCAGAGAGCGAATTAAACATAGGATTTCTACTTTATCGTCAACAATACTCACTACACCGACGTTTAATGAGGTTTCAACCACACCTTCCACATCATCACTCATGCGGATAACACCATTTGGCATAGCATTAAGTAAATTGATGGTGCGAGATTGACAATCAGCAGTAAATACTGGTTTTTCGGTGCTAGTATCTGTTAATTCGATAGCTAGATTTTTTTCAGCAATGGCTAATTCACTTTTTAATAGCGCTTCAAATTCTGTGGTAATGCTATTTAATTGAGTCGCTTTATCCGCAGGAATAGCAAAAATAATATGCGCTTCACGAGGGATAGCATTACGCAGTGTACCACCATGGAAATCAATTAATTTTAGTGCTAATTCATCCGCATGTTCAGCAAGGAAACGCGCTAATAATTTGTTTGCATTACCTAAACCTAAATGAATATCACCACCTGAGTGGCCGCCATTTAGGCCTTTTAGTACCAGTTTTTTGACGATATGGTTTGCAGGAATAGCTTCATAAGTGAGGTCTACCGTGGTTTTAACATCAATACCACCGGCACAACCCATATAGATTTCGCCTTCTTCTTCTGAGTCTGTATTAATCAGAATATCCGCTTGTAACCAACCAGGCTGTAGTCCAAAAGCGCCATCCATTCCAGTTTCTTCTGTCATGGTTAACAATACTTCTAAGGGGCCATGTTTAACAGTATCGTCAGCTAATACAGCAAGTGCAGAAGCCATACCAACACCATTATCTGCACCTAATGTGGTGCCTTTCGCTTTTACCCATTCACCATCAATATAAGGTTGGATAGGATCTTTGGTAAAGTCGTGTTCGGTATCGTTATTTTTTTGTGGCACCATATCTAAGTGCGCTTGTAAAACGACTGTTTTACGATCTTCCATACCTTTGGTGGCAGGTTTACGGATTAAAATATTTCCCACCGCATCGCGCTCTACAGATAAACCTTTTTCTGTCGCCCAAGCCATAATGTGGGACGCTAAGGCTTCTTCATGGTATGAAGGGTGTGGAATTGAACAAATTTTTGCAAAAATATCCCATAATGGTTGTGGGGATAGAGTAGATAGTTCAGACACGATGGATCTCCTCTAACAGCATCTGTGTTATGAATAGCCTACCGCTTTCTTAAGGGTTAGCTTTATTATTCTGAGCGTTATTCGCCAAATATAATTGAGAATATCACTTTCTTTTGATGAATGCGTCATTCTCTTACGTATCTATCTAATAATTTGGACTTCTGTGTTGGTGTTCGCTTTTTTATTGCGTATTTTTTAGACAAAAAAAATACATATCAGGAAAAATGAGGATTATCTCGACCATTTTTATGTTTTCTCTGGTTTTTGAACGCTCAAATCACTATAATCTCGCGCAACCTTTTTTTCCGCAAAAAAGCTTCTCTCGAATTTCAAGTAGCTAGGATCACAATATTATGAGCGAAAAATATGTTGTAACGTGGGATATGTTGCAAATACATGCCCGTCAATTGGCACAACGTTTGTTACCAGTCGAACAATGGACAGGCATTATTGCCGTCAGTCGTGGTGGATTAGTTCCTGCCGCATTACTTGCTCGTGAATTGGGTATCCGCCATGTGGATACTGTCTGTATTTCTAGCTATGATCATGACCATCAACGTGACCTCAAAATCTTAAAAAAAGCAGAAGGTGATGGTGAAGGTTTTATCGTTGTTGACGATTTAGTTGATACAGGTGGCACCGCAAAAGTTATCCGTGAAATGTATCCTAAAGCACATTTTGTCACTATCTTTGCTAAGCCAGAAGGGCGTCCGTTAGTTGATGATTTTGTGGTTGATATTCCACAAAATACCTGGATTGAACAACCTTGGGATATGGGCGTTATGTTTGTTCCCCCTGTTTGTGATAAAAAATAATTTATCTTAATCAGTTAGTCCAACTGTATTGATAAAATCCTCGTTTATTGAACTGACCCCAGTTCCTATGCGAGGATTTTTTATATCGGCTTTATTTTTGATGACTTTACGCTTTTCCTATCTCTTCGTGCTGATGTTGATCTGCTATTCCACTGTAGAAGTGAAATCCATGTTATGATGTGAGCAGAATTTTGAGCCTCATTATACGATACACACTGATTTGAAGAGTGATATGGCAAATAATACAAATCTTTCTGAAACGTTATTTAAACCTCGTGCTAAACATGCGGAAACCTCAACGTTAATACAGTACACACACCCTAAATCTAATATTGATTCGTACTCTGTACTTAATGGGATGAGCCAGCAAAATTGGTATCGCACAATTCAACGTCTACAGTGGATCTGGCGAGGTATTTCCCCTATAGAGATCGAAGAAGTATTAAGTCGCATTGCTATTTTTGATGCGCCACGCAGTGATGATAAATTTATTGATACAGTCGTTGGCTATCGACGTGGCAACTGGTCATTTGAATGGTCTCATCAAGCAATGATTTGGCAACAAAAAGCGTTACGAGAGACCTCAGAGGAAGCAGCCGCTGATTGTTGGTTACGGGCGGCAAACCTTTATAGTATTGCTGCTTATCCATTTATTAATGGCGATTTTCTTGCTGATCAAGCGGTAGTATTGGCGATGAAAGCTTTTGAAAATGCCATGAAATTCTCTTCATTTGAAGTAAAAAAACTGACATTTAAATTAACAGGTAAAGGAACTACCAGTGGATTTTTACATCTACCTAAAGAGTGTAAAGGGCCTTATCCAACAGTCATTTTTTGTGGTGGGTTAGATAGTTTACAAAGTGATTATGTTAACTTTTTTAGGCGCTACTTATCACCAAAAGGTATCGCGATGTTAACCGTAGATATGCCATCTATTGGTTATTCTGTTAAGCAGAAAATCAGCGAAAATACCTGTCAATTGCATGGTGATATTTTACAGCAGTTGGGAGATATTCCATGGATTGATCACACTCGAGTGGGCGTAATGGGATTTCGGTTTGGTGCCAATATTGCGGTGCGTTTAGCCTATCTTTATCCAAAATTGATTAAAGGTGTTGTGGCATTAGGGCCATTAATTCATGCCTTTTTTACTCAAGCGGAATTACAGAAGAAAATCCCCATTATGTATCTTGATGTACTGGCGAGTCGCTTAGGATTATTAAATATAGATGAAAACAATCTCAGACTATCGTTAAGTAGTTATTCACTGAAAAACCAAGGGTTGATTGGTCGTCGTATGCCAGTGCCGATGATGAGTGTTTATTGGAAAGGGGATGAAATTAGTCCTAAAGAAGATTCGCAGCTCATTGCTCGCTCTTCTATGGATGGCGATATAGTAGAAATAAAAGAAAAACCACTTTATAAAGGGCTTGAACAGGCATTAACTAAAAGTGCAGATTGGATCTATGCTAAATTAATATAAATAATTTCAAACAATAACTTGCTAATTATAATAGATTATATAACAGTAGAGGTGATAAGGAGACTGAATTTATGACTTCATCTTTGCACCCTACCCGAGGTAAGTTATTAAAGCGTTTTGCTCAAATAGGACCTTATATCCGTGAGCAACAATGCCAAGAAAGCCAGTTTTTTTTTGATTGTTTAGCTGTTTGTGTAAATAAGAAAGTCACACCAGAAAAACGAGAGTTTTGGGGCTGGTGGATGGAACTTGAACGTAATGGTGAACAGTTAATTTATTATTACCAAATTGGCCTATTCGATAAAAATGGCGATTGGGTTAATCAAGTAATAAGTAAAAAAGATGTGATTGAATCAATACATGAAACACTTATTCGTTTTCATGATTTTCTACAAGTGGCGGTAAGTGAATTAGAGATGACGCTAGTTCCAGATGAAAAAATGAGCAATTTTCCTCTTCCCCTTAAGCCCTAATTTTGTGTTAGGGCAACTTTTCATAGATTTTGCGTTATGTCAGTTGGCATAACGCTTCTCTCCTGATAAAACAGTGTATGATCTTTTAAATCAACAAAAAATGGTAAATGTTATGAGTAGCAGCCAAACGCTGGTTGTTAAATTAGGGACAAGTGTACTGACTGGTGGTTCACGACGTCTGGATCAGTCTCATATTGTAGAGCTGGTTCGCCAATGTGCAAAACAACACGAAAAAGGGCACCGGATAATTATTGTCACGTCGGGAGCAATAGCGGCAGGGCGTGAATATTTAAACTACCCCGATTTGCCCGCAACAATAGCATCTAAACAACTATTAGCCGCTGTGGGGCAAAGTGCTTTAATTCAGGTATGGAAACAGCTATTTGCTATTTATGGTATTCATATTGGGCAAATGTTATTAACTCGCGCGGATATAGAAGATAGAGAACGTTTTTTGAATGCGCGTGATACACTGCATGCATTATTAGATAACAAGATTATTCCTGTTATCAATGAAAACGATGCCGTTGCTACTGCAGAAATAAAAGTAGGGGATAACGACAATCTTTCGGCATTAGCTGCCATTCTAGGTGGCGCTGATAAACTCCTGTTACTTACTGATATCGAAGGTCTATATACGGCCGATCCTCGTAGCAATCCGGATGCGAAGCTTATTCCAGAAGTTTTTGATATCAACGATGAATTACGTCAAATGGCCGGTGATAGTGTCTCTGGTTTAGGTACTGGAGGTATGGCAACTAAGTTACAAGCGGCCACTGTTGCAGGGCGTGCTGGTATTGACGTTGTTATTGCCGCCGGTGTTAAGCCTGATGTTATCAGTAAAGTTATTGATAATGAACCTGTCGGAACACTCTTTCATGGTTTAAAAAGCCCCCTTGAAACGCGTAAACGATGGATTTTTGGTGCTCCAGTCGCAGGGGTTATCATTGTTGATAATGGGGCTGAAAAGGCGATTAAAGAGCAGGGGAGTTCTCTTTTACCTAAAGGTATTAAAGAAATTAAAGGTGACTTTTCTCGAGGGTGTGTTATTCGCATTCAAAGTTTGCAAGGAAAAGATCTTGCTCATGGTGTCGCGCATTATAATAGTGATGCGCTACGCTTAATTGCGGGGCACCATTCGCAAGAGATTAGTCAAATTTTAGGCTATGAGTATGGCAGTGTTGCGGTTCACCGTGATGATATGATTGTGAGCTAGGGAGTATAAATATGTTAGAACAAATGGGAAAAGCGGCGCGAGAAGCTTCTTGGCACTTAGCTCAGCTATCAACCGAACAAAAAAATCAGGCACTGTTAGTCATCGCTGATTTATTAGAACAGCAAGAAGCCATTATTCTTGCTGCTAATGAAAAAGATATGGTGGCGGCACGAGAGTCTAATATTAATGCTGCAATGCTTGATCGTTTATTACTCACATCAGAACGTTTAAAAGCGATCGCTGATGATGTTCGCCAAGTTTGCCATCTAGAAGATCCTGTAGGTCAAGTGATAGATGGTCGTTTGTTAGACAGTGGCTTACGTTTAGAACGCCGCCGAGTCCCTTTAGGGGTTGTTGGCGTTATTTACGAAGCTCGTCCAAATGTGACTATAGATGTAGCATCTTTATGCTTAAAAACAGGGAATGCGGCTATTCTCCGTGGCGGAAAAGAGACTCACCATACTAACCAAGCCGTTGTCGCGGTGATCCAGCAAGCACTAGAAACATGCGCTATTCCTGCGGCTGCTATTCAAGCTATCGATAAGCCAGATCGTGAATTAGTCGCAAAAATGCTAAAAATGGATGAGTATATTGATATGCTTATTCCTCGAGGTGGTGCAGGATTACATAAGTTATGTCGTGAACAATCCACTATTCCTGTGATCACGGGGGGGATTGGTGTTTGTCACACCTTTGTTGACGAAAGTGCTGATTTAGACCAAGCATTAAATGTTATTATTAATGCTAAAGTTCAGCGTCCAAGTGCATGTAATTCGTTAGAAACGCTATTGGTACATGAAGCTATTGCGGAGAGTTTCTTACCTCAATTAAGTGATGCGATGGCAGCACAAAAGGTTACTTTGCATGCCAGTCAACGCGCTATAACTGCATTGAAAAAGGGACGTGCGACGGTCGTCGATGTGACTGAAGCAGATTATTGTGATGAATGGTTATCACTGGATCTGAATGTTGAAGTCGTTAATGATTTAACAGCGGCAATTGCTCATATTCGCCAATATGGTACCGCGCACTCAGATGCTATTTTAACGCAATCTATCAGTCATGCTGATCGCTTTGTACGCCAAGTTGATTCTGCTGCGGTATATGTGAATGCTAGCACACGTTTTACAGATGGTGGACAGTTTGGCTTAGGTGCTGAAGTAGCGGTGAGTACACAAAAGCTACATGCACGAGGCCCTATGGGATTAGATGCTCTAACCACCTATAAATGGATTGGTTACGGCGACAATACATTACGTCGCTAATAATCCCTTAAATAGCTAAGCCATACTTTCATAAAGTGTGGCTTTATTTTTTTGTATTGTGAGGTATGATACTTAATACTTTACATATTGTAAATTTTAGATTACACCCATTTAGCAGGTTAACACAGCGGAGAGAGTGCATTTATGGAAAGTACAATTTACCTTATAGGACCTAGAGGTGCAGGAAAAACAACAGTAGGTAAAGCGCTTTCTCTATCTTTAGATTATCAATTTATTGATACAGATAATTGGATAACAGATAAATATCAACAAACTATTTCTTCTATGGTTGAAGCGGAAGGTTGGGATGTCTTTCGCCAACTTGAATCAGATGCGCTTATTCAAGTTAGCCAACCTAACCAAGTTATTTCAACGGGGGGAGGGATAGTGTTGGCAGAAAAAAACCGTGTTTATATGAAAAATTCAGGTGTAATTGTTTATTTACAAGCTTCACTTGAAACTTTAGTTGAGCGTTTATCTCAAGATCCTAATGAGGCACAAAGACCTAGCTTGACGGGAAAAACATTAGTTTCAGAAATACATGATGTTTTAATTAAGCGTGAGCCTTTATATATGCAATGCGCAGATATTATTGTTGATGCTGGATTATCTATTAATGATATTATTGAGGTCATTCTCGCAAAACTCGCTAAATAATTAGGAAGTTGTCCTATATAAAGACGAAAACAAAAGACAACTATTTTATTTTCATCATATCCTATTTATAGTAAGGCTAATTATAGCAAAATGAGATATGGATATGATGTTGATAGCGTTTTTTAAAACACTATTTAAATTCTTATTTCGAGTAAGAATTGAAGGACTAATTAATCAGTTTTCACAATATGAAAAATGCATTATTACGCCAAATCATACATCGTTTATTGATGGTATATTATTGCGTTTATTTTTACCGATTAACCCTGTCTTTGCTGTTTACACCTCAGTGGCTAATGCCAAACATACCAAATGGCTCAGTCGTTATGCGGATATTGTTCCTTTAGATCCCGCTAATCCAATGGCGGTTCGCCAATTAGTTAAAGAGGTCGATAAAGGCCGTCCTGTTGTTATTTTCCCTGAAGGGAGAATTACGGTAACTATTGGTTTGATGAAGATTTATGAAGGTGCTGCGTTTATTGCTGCTAAATCAGGGGCAAAAGTTATCCCTGTTAGAATAGAAGGTGCTGAATTTAGCTACTTTTCTCGAGTGCGTAAAACGTTAAATATAAAAGCAAAGCTCTTTCCTAAAATCACAATAAAAGTGCTACCGGCGGTTGATTTACCTATGCCTACAGCGGAAAAATCAGCAGAGCGCCGTCGCTTATCGGGAGAAAAGCTCCGTGATATTATGATGGATGCTATTATGCAAGCACGTCCTAATATCACGCTCTATGAGGCATTTTTACAAGGAATGTCTCAGTTTGGTCGTTTCAGTCCTCTTATTTCAGATATTAATATGAAAGAGGATAGTTATCAGGGCCTATTGAAAAAAATATTAGGTGTTAGTCGTATTATTGAACGCTATACCGAACCTAATGAACGAATTGGCCTTTTACTTCCTAATACTACCGTTACGGTTGCGGCTTTATTTGGGGCGACAATGCGCCAAAGGGTTGTGGCGATGCTTAACTATACTGCAGGTAGCTTAGGTGTACAAAATGCCATGAAAGCGGCATCCATTAAAACGATTTTTACTTCACGCCAATTTTTAGAGAAAGGAAATTTATTACATATTCCAGAACAGACTCCGGATGCAAACTGGGTTTATCTTGAAGATCTCAAAGATAGCATTACTAGAGAAGATAAACGCTGGATTGCACAGCACTTACTCACTCCTCATAAAGCGATGTTAGCGCAAAAATCGACGGATGCAGCAGTTATCTTATTTACTTCTGGATCTGAAGGCACACCGAAAGGTGTCGTTCATAGCCACTCCAGTTTATTGGCGAATGTAGAGCAAATTCGCGCTATTGCTGACTTTTCACCCAGAGATAAATTTATGGCTGCATTACCGTTATTCCATGCTTTTGGTTTAACGGTAAGTGTATTAGCACCTATCTGCTTAGGGGCACGAGTATTCCTCTACCCAAGCCCACTACATTATCGTGTAGTACCTGAATTAGTGTATGACCAAAATTGTACAGTATTATTTGGTACTTCAACTTTCTTAGGCAATTATGGCAAATTTGCTCATCCTTATGATTTTGCTCGACTAAGATATGTGGTTGCAGGGGCGGAAAAACTGTCCGAATCGACACGAGTATTATGGCAGGATAAATTTGGTATTCGTATTTTAGAAGGTTATGGGGTCACTGAATGTGCTCCTGTTGTCTCCATTAATGTACCAATGAGTGCTAAGCCATATACCGTGGGGCGTTTATTACCAGGCATGGAAGGGCGTTTAATTCCTATAAGCGGCATTACGGATGGTGGAAGATTACAACTGCGTGGTCCTAATATCATGCTTGGCTATTTGCGCGTTGAATCCCCTTATAAATTAGAGCAGCCTACAGCAATAAATGCCGAAGGTATCGAAGAAGCGGGTTGGTATGATACGGGAGATATCGTTGCTATTGATAGCGAAGGTTTTTGCACTATTAAAGGGCGTGTAAAACGTTTTGCAAAAATAGCGGGAGAAATGGTTTCTCTTGAAAGTGTAGAGCAATTAGCGGCTAAAGCCTCGGAAGGCAACCATGCTGTGGTGGCGGTAAATGATCCACGTCGAGGTGAGTCATTAGTGCTTTTTACAACCGATAAGCAACTTGATCGCAGTATGTTATCGGCATTAGCTAAATCCACTGGTGTGGCAGAAATTGCGGTACCAAAAGATATTCGTTTTCTCAAAGAAATTCCTGTTTTAGGAAGTGGCAAAACGGATTTTGTCTCGTTAAAGCAACTCGCTGAACAGGAAAATAATTAATGTCAGAGAATATAAGTCAGCCCCCATTACTGAGTAAGGGCATGAAAGCAGTATTATTATCACAGTTTCTTTCTGCATTTGCGGATAATGCTTTGTTATTTGCCATACTCGCTCAATTTAAATCAGCATTTTATCCAGAATGGAGCCAGCCTATTTTACAAATGGTGTTTGTGCTGGCTTATATTCTCTTAGCTCCTTTTGTTGGACAAGTTGCCGATCGCCAGCCTAAAGGTAGGGTGATGCTTACTGGTAATGCGTTAAAATTTGCCGGTGCTTTTCTTATTTGTATTGGAACCGATCCATTCTTAGGTTACGCCTTAGTGGGGATCGGCGCTGCCATTTATTCGCCTGCTAAATATGGTATTTTAGGTGAGTTAACCGATGGCGAGCGTTTAGTCAAAGCAAATGGCTTAATGGAAGCATCAACTATTGCGGCAATTTTATTAGGCTCTGTGATTGGTGGGCTTCTTTCCGATTGGAGCATTATCTTAGCATTAGCTGTCTGTGCGACAATGTATGCTTTGGCTGTATTGGTTAACTTTAGCATTCCCAAGTTATCACCTGCTCAAATAGGTCGAGGCTGGAATATTAAAAAAATATTCAATCAATTCTTAGCTGCTTGTGGCTCTTTATGGCGAGATAAAGAGAGCCGTTTTTCTCTGGTAGGAACAAGTATGTTTTGGGGGGCCGGCGTCACATTGCGTTTTCTATTAGTGCAATGGGTGCCTATAGCTTTGGGAATGACTGATAATACAACACCAACAATATTAAATGCGATGGTGGCGATTGGTATCGTGATTGGCGCTGGTTTAGCCGCTAAGTTTGTCACATTAAAAACGGTCCGCCGTTGTATGCCTGCCGGGGTTTTAATTGGCTTAGGTGTTGTTTACTTCTCATTACAAACCACCATTATTCCAGCCTATTTTATCTTAGTTGTTATTGGCATTTTTGGTGGCTTCTTTGTTGTACCATTAAATGCTTTGCTACAAGATAAAGGAAAGCATAGTGTGGGAGCGGGGAATGCCATTGCTGTACAAAATTTAGGTGAGAATACCGCAATGTTACTGATGCTAGGTTTGTTCTCACTAGTCACCAGTATGGGTATTTCCGTTATTACAATTGGTATTGGCTTTGGTGCTATCTTTGCGCTAGCAATTGGTGGATTATGGTTGTGGGATTGCACAAGAAAGAGAGCTGAATAACGTTAATTGAGAGTCGAGGTGAAACAACCTTCATGATAAATAATGATGAAATGACCCATCTGAGCATTGAAGTCGGTCAGGCACTGCTAGAGCGAAAAAAAACGTTAACTACTGCAGAATCATGTACTGGAGGATGGATTGCAAAAGTCATTACTGATATAGCAGGTAGCTCGGATTATTATCATCGAGGTTTTGTGACTTACAGTAATCAAGCTAAACATGACATGATTGGTGTTGATGAGCAAACATTGTCTGATTTTGGTGCCGTGAGTGAACAAGTTGTCTGTGAGATGGCAAAAGGGGCACTGCTAACAGCAAATGCAGACTATGCTGTATCGGTTAGTGGTATTGCAGGTCCCGGCGGCGGTAGTGAAGAGAAGCCCGTTGGTTTAGTTTGGTTTGGCTTTGCAATAAAAACCCCAGAGGGGCTTCGAGTGGTTGCTAAACACTGTATTTTTAGTGGATCACGAGAGGAGGTGAGAGCCAAATCTGTGATTTTCTCTTTAAAATCAATTCTTAAAGAAATTATTAATAATTAACTTGATACTGTATGATTATACAGTATAATGAGTTTCAACAAGCAAAATCATATACGTTTTAATGGTAGTGACCCATCTTTATGCTTCACTGCCCAGAGGGAGATAACATGGCTATTGATGAAAACAAACAAAAAGCATTGGCCGCAGCACTTGGTCAAATTGAAAAGCAATTTGGTAAAGGTTCTATCATGCGTCTGGGCGAAGACCGTTCCATGAACGTAGAAACTATCTCTACAGGATCTTTATCATTAGACGTTGCTTTAGGTGCAGGTGGATTGCCACGTGGCCGTATTGTTGAAATCTATGGCCCTGAATCTTCTGGTAAAACAACCTTGACTCTACAAGTTATTGCCTCTGCTCAGCGTGAAGGAAAAATTTGTGCATTTATTGATGCTGAACATGCATTAGACCCAATTTATGCTCAAAAGCTAGGTGTCGATATCGATAATCTACTCTGCTCTCAACCTGACACAGGTGAACAAGCACTGGAAATTTGTGATGCATTATCTCGCTCTGGTGCGGTCGATGTTATTGTCGTGGACTCCGTGGCAGCATTAACACCAAAAGCTGAAATTGAAGGTGAAATTGGTGATTCACACGTTGGTTTAGCCGCACGTATGATGAGCCAAGCTATGCGTAAACTAGCGGGTAACCTTAAAAACTCTAATACACTGCTGATTTTCATTAACCAAATTCGTATGAAAATCGGCGTTATGTTTGGTAACCCAGAAACCACGACCGGTGGTAATGCGCTTAAATTCTATGCTTCTGTTCGTTTAGACATTCGTCGCATTGGCTCCGTCAAAAATGGTGATGAAGTCATTGGTAGTGAGACTCGCGTTAAAGTTGTTAAAAATAAAGTGGCTGCACCGTTTAAACAAGCTGAATTTCAAATTATGTACGGTGAAGGTATTAATACCTATGGCGAACTGATTGATTTAGGTGTTAAACATAAGTTAGTAGAGAAAGCGGGTGCTTGGTATAGCTACAATGGCGAAAAAATTGGTCAAGGTAAAGCTAACGCAACCAATTACTTAAAAGAACATCCTGAAATGTACAATGAGTTAAACACTAAATTGCGTGAAATGTTGTTAAATCATGCTGGTGAATTCACAAGTGCTGCGGATTTTGCAGGTGAAGAGTCAGACAGTGATGCTGACGACACAAAAGAGTAATTAGCTGGTTGTCATGCTGTTTGTGTGAAAATAGACCTTAAATCATTGGCCATTATCACGACAGCATCCCATTGAATAACTTGTTTGTATAAAATTTGGTCAGATATCAAAGGAAGCCTTAAAAAAGCTTCCTTTTTGTTTTATGTAAAAATTAACCACTCAGTGGTAGTGAAAAATTAGTTTATTTTTCACTGTTTTTCTTTTTTTTTGCAATTTATTACTATTTTATCAGCAATAACAATATTTTTATCTTTGGGTGGTTTTACACTATGTAAGTGTTTATATAGTGAAGATTTGGTGATGTATTCTATTGGTTATTTATAACATCATATTTCTTTTATCATGTTTGAAAAAACAGCATTAAAATAACTTGTTAGCATCTATCTATATAGATAATCAATCTCTTTGACTGCGAGAAAAATGGATTTTTGCTACTTTATTATTTTAAATTTATCAGTAAATATATTTAGTTAAATGATTCTGGCGGGATTTTTATTCATTAAAATTAAATATGTAATGGGAATATTGGCTTTTTTTGATAATACAGATTTAGGATAGCTGTTGCGGGCAAAGGAGCAAAATGCTATTGATAATAAACTAAAAATGACGAAAAAATTATTTAATAGTTTTATTATGAAATTATCGTCATTACCTTCTCATATCTTACAAAATTCGCCTCGATTTGGTTAAAACGACCTATCTTGAAGTATGTTGCTACTTTCAGAAAACTACTAGACGATTTACAATGTCAACTCGAATAAGTTTATCGGGGGTTTTACTTCTGAGCGAAGAAATTCTATCTTATCCCTACTTATGTATTCGTTGGCTAAGTAGAGGTAAAACTAAACCTCCTCTAACTAGATTTCTAATTTCTGTTTTTCCAGCTTGATTTCGGGATAATTATGAGCAAAAGCACCGCTGAGATCCGTCAGGCGTTTCTCGACTTTTTTCATACTAAAGGACATCAAATAGTACCAAGCAGTTCTTTGGTTCCAAATAATGATCCAACATTGCTGTTTACAAACGCAGGGATGAACCAATTTAAAGATGTATTTCTTGGATTGGACAACCGACCTTATTCCCGAGCGACAACCGCGCAACGTTGTGTGCGCGCGGGTGGTAAACATAATGATTTAGAAAATGTGGGTTATACAGCACGTCACCATACATTTTTTGAAATGTTAGGTAACTTTAGTTTTGGTGACTATTTCAAACATGATGCCATTAACTTTGCCTGGGAATTATTAACTGGCAAAGAGTGGTTTAACTTACCTAAAGAGAGACTTTGGGTAACCGTTTATGCCACTGATGATGAAGCTTATGATATCTGGAATAAAGAAGTCGGTGTTCCAGCTGAGCGCATTATTCGTATTGGTGATAATAAAGGCGCACCATTTGCTTCAGATAACTTCTGGCAAATGGGAGATACGGGGCCTTGTGGTCCATGTACTGAGATATTTTACGATCATGGTGATCATATTTGGGGGGGACCGCCAGGGACACCTGAAGAAGACGGTGATCGCTATATTGAGATCTGGAATATCGTCTTTATGCAGTTCAACCGTAAATCAGATGGTACGATGGATCCATTGCCGAAGCCTTCTGTTGATACGGGAATGGGATTAGAGCGTATTACTGCTGTACTACAGCATGTTAACTCTAACTATGATATTGATTTATTCCGCGCACTCATTAAATCCGTTGCTGAAGTGACTAATGCGACAGACTTAGCAAATAAATCATTACGTGTGATTGCCGACCATATCCGTTCTTGTTCTTTCCTTGTTTGTGATGGTGTCATTCCTTCTAATGAAGGTCGAGGCTATGTGCTACGTCGTATTATCCGTCGTGCTGTACGCCATGGTTATATGTTAGGTGCGAAAGATACTTTCTTCTATAAACTCGTTGCACCGCTTATTGATGTAATGGCTGAAGCCGGTAAAGAGCTTAAGAATCAACAAGAAATCGTTGAAAAAGTACTTAAAACGGAAGAAGAGCAGTTTGCACGTACTTTAGAGCGCGGTTTACAGTTATTAGATGAAGAGCTAGAAAAATTAACCGGTGATACTTTAGCGGGTGAAACGGCTTTCCGTCTTTATGATACATACGGTTTCCCATTAGATTTAACTGCGGATGTTTGCCGTGAAAGAAATATCAAAGTTGATGAAGAAGGCTTTGAACTGGCAATGGAAGAGCAACGTAAACGTGCTCGTGAATCTAGCGGTTTTGGTACTGACTATAACGAACTGATTAAAGTCGATAGTCGCAGTGATTTTTCAGGTTATGACCATAATGAGCAACAAGGTACTATTAATGCGATTTTCCATAATGGTCAAACAGTCACTGAGCTTAAAGCAGGTGAAGAAGGGATTATCTTCTTAGATAAAACGGCTTTTTATGCTGAGTCTGGTGGCCAAGTAGGTGATAAAGGTCTTCTGATTGGCAAAGATAGCCAGTTTGAAGTTACCGACACGCAAAAATATGGCAAGGCTATTGGTCATATTGGTAAAGTCATTTCTGGATCTTTTATTGTTAATCATAAGATCAATGCAGTCATTGATGTGGCTCGTCGTGATGCTATTCGCTTAAATCACTCAGCAACGCATCTATTGCATGCGGCATTACGCCAAGTATTAGGCACTCATGTTACCCAGAAAGGCTCTTTAGTTAACGATAAATATCTGCGTTTTGACTTCTCTCACTTTGAAGCAGTAAAACCAGAACAGTTACGTGAAATTGAAGACATTGTTAACGCGCAAATCCGCCTTAACTCGCCGGTTGTCACCGAGTTAATGGATCTTGAAGATGCGAAGCAAAAAGGTGCGATGGCACTCTTTGGTGAGAAATATGAAGAACGTGTTCGTGTTTTAACCATGGGTGATTTCTCAACTGAACTTTGTGGTGGTACTCACGCAGCCAGAACGGGTGATATTGGTTTATTCCGCATTATGAGTGAATCAGGGACTGCGGCCGGTATTCGCCGAATTGAAGCGATTACGGGGGCTACAGCGATTGAAAGTGTTCATGAGCAATCGGATCTGATTTCTCTTGTGGCACATGCACTTAAAAGTGATGGTAGTAATTTAGTTGAGAAAATTAAAACGGTTCAAGAAAAATACCGTTCATTAGAAAAAGAACTTCAACAACTGAAAGATCAGCAAGCAGCTCAAGAAAGCTCCTCGTTAGGAAGCCAAGCTAAGAATGTGAAAGGTATCAAACTTTTAGTTCGTGAACTGAATAATGTTGAACCAAAAATGTTAAGAACAATGGTTGATGATTTAAAAAATCAATTAGGTTCAGCAATAATTGTACTTTCTACTATTTCTGATGGTAAAGTGAGCTTAATTGTCGGTGTGACTAAGGATTTGACTGCTAAAATAAAAGCAGGTGAGCTAATTAGTTTTGTCGCTCAGCAAATCGGTGGTAAAGGTGGTGGTCGCCCTGATATGGCACAAGCTGGTGGTACAGATGTTGAAGCGTTACCCGCTGCTTTAGCGAGTGTTGACGAGTGGGTAGAATCGCATCTTTAAGCGATAGCTACCTGAAAAAGCGTTATCCCTAGTTTTTAGGGGTAACGCTTTATGTAATATTGACAATCCGTTAAATAATCAATCACAAAATTTATATTTTGTTATGAAGTATGGGCTATATGTGATAAATAATGATTATACGAATTGACAATGTATGATGGATAATGGCCGGGAAATTCTAGAGACCCGACTCTTGTAAATTTTCAAGGAGCAAAGAATGCTTATTCTAACTCGTCGAGTTGGTGAAACGCTTATGATAGGCGATGATGTAACCGTAACCGTTTTAGGGGTTAAAGGTAATCAGGTACGTATTGGCGTAAATGCCCCCAAAGAAGTATCTGTCCATCGTGAAGAGATCTATCAACGAATTCAGGCCGAGAAAACTCAGCCCACAGATAACTACTAAGCAATCTCTTATTTTTAGCTAGTTACCCTTTCTTCGTAAGCGTCCACACTTTTGCCGGGTCTGGGCGCTTTTCTTTTCTATAGAACTTTCCATTTTCTTTCTCGTTCTTCACCTCGCTCTTTTGAACTGTATTTATTATTACACTATCCGCTTATTCTGATTGACAGAATTGAAAGTCTTTTTACTGCTTATCATTCGATTCATAATTATTAGCAGGGGGAATAAAATTATTCGTCGATGAGATAAAATGCTTGAATGATTTTTCATCAGCGATATCATGGTATTCAGTTCTTTTTTAGCCTTTCTTGCTGATAAACGCATCAGTTTGTTTGTGAAGTGTTCAAACGAACCTATATTCGTAAAAAGTTGAGAAAAATTGTTTGACTTCTCAGGCTGAGAAAGTAATATGTGCGCCACACAGAGACGAGATGTTCACAAAGAACTTCTTCGAGTGGTTCTAAATATGGTGAGATGGCCGAGAGGCTGAAGGCGCTCCCCTGCTAAGGGAGTATGCGGTCAAAAGCTGCATCGAGGGTTCGAATCCCTCTCTCACCGCCATTTAGATTTGCATCCTTAGCTCAGCTGGATAGAGTACTCGGCTACGAACCGAGCGGTCGGAGGTTCGAATCCTCCAGGATGCACCATATTCCAACCCCATGATTAAATGTATGGGGTTTTTATTTTGGTGCAAATAGTGAATAATTTGCATTAAAAGAGTAAAATAAAACAACGTGCATCCTTAGCTCAGCTGGATAGAGTACTCGGCTACGAACCGAGCGGTCGGAGGTTCGAATCCTCCAGGATGCACCACTTATTTCTCGACATTGCACAATGTAATGTGAGAGGCAAAAAAGATAACGACGCATCCTTAGCTCAGCTGGATAGAGTACTCGGCTACGAACCGAGCGGTCGGAGGTTCGAATCCTCCAGGATGCACCATCTTTTTATAAAGTTAGCTTATCTTAGTTAAATTAGTACGACTGCATCCTTAGCTCAGCTGGATAGAGTACTCGGCTACGAACCGAGCGGTCGGAGGTTCGAATCCTCCAGGATGCACCATCTTTAAAGCCTCGCTTATCGCGGGGCTTTTTGCTTTTTCTTTTTCCTGCATTGTTTATATATTATCGATTTGTTTCGCATCAACTAATAACGCCGATATCATCTAATCAGCGACAATTTGGTGACTTTGCGATAAAGTAACTGTTATCTACTTATTAACATTAACCAACGCGGGAGGTCACCTTTGATCCCGGACGTATCTAAAGCGCTTTCTTGGTTGGAAGCCCATCCTAAAGTTTTATGTGGTATCCACCGTGGTATAGAGCGAGAAACCTTAAGAGTTACTCCTGATGGTCATTTAGCGGCTACAGGACACCCTGTCGAGCTAGGTAAGTCACTCACTCACAAATGGATCACGACAGATTTTGCTGAGTCTCTGTTAGAGTTTATTACTCCTGTTGACGATAATATTGATCACACCTTACATTTTTTAAGTGATTTGCATCGCTATACGGCACGTCATTTAACCAATGAGCGTATGTGGCCGATGAGTATGCCTTGCTTTATTGAAGCCGAAGATAAAATAACATTAGCGCAATTTGGTACCTCTAATGTTGGGCGTTTTAAGACGTTATATCGTGAAGGGCTGAAAAATCGTTATGGTGCGTTAATGCAAACTATTTCTGGTGTGCATTACAATTTTTCGTTACCTATCGAATTTTGGCAAGCGTGGGCAAATATCACCGATGAAGAAACAGGTAAAGAGGCGATTTCAGACGGTTATTTACGTTTGATCCGTAATTACTACCGTTTTGGTTGGATAATTCCTTTTTTCTTTGGTGCTTCGCCAGCTATTTGTGGTTCATTCTTAAAAGGTCGAAAAACCAATTTACCCTTTGAAAATACCCCTAAAGGCGCAAAATACTTACCTTATGCAACTTCGTTGCGCTTAAGTGATTTAGGCTATACCAATAAGTCACAGAGTGATTTAGATATTACTTTTAATCATCTAGAGACTTATGTGAAAGGTTTGAAAAAGGCCATTCATAAACCGTCAGAAGAATTTGCTAAATTAGGTGTAAAGAAAGACGGTAAGTATATTCAATTAAATACTAACGTATTACAAATTGAAAATGAATTATATGCGCCTATTCGTCCTAAACGCGTAGTCAAAGGGGATGAATCACCTTCTGATGCATTATTACGTGGTGGTATCGAATATATCGAGGTTCGCTCATTAGATATCAATCCATTTACGCCTATCGGCGTTGATGAAACACAAATCCGTTTCTTAGATTTATTCTTGATTTGGTGTGTATTAGCGGATGCACCAGAAATGAATGCAGAAGAATTGGCCTGCTGTCGTGCAAATTGGAATAACGTTATTCTAGAAGGGCGTAAGCCAGGTCAAGTTATTGGCATGGGTTGTGGTGAAAGAAAAGAGCCATTAGCACAAGTGGGGAAAGCGCTTTTTGCTGACTTACAGCGCGTAGCTAAGGTATTAGATAGCTGTTCTGGAACTAAATATCTAGAAGTTTGCCTTAAGTTAGAGGAAATGTTTGATAATCCGCAATTAACCTTCTCTGGCAGATTATTAGAAAAAATTAAAGCACAAGGTATTGGTGGTTATGGTCTATCTTTAGCTGAAGAATATCATCAACAATTAGTCAATACCGCTTATGAAGTGTTAACAGATGATGCTTTTGAACATGAGAGAATTTCATCTATTAAACGTCAGGCAGACTTAGAAAAGAGTGATACCATTTCTTTCGATGAATATTTGAAGCTCCATGCCGGGCCAAATAATGATGGTGTGGCTTCTTAAAACTCAGATAGAAAAAAGCCACACTAAAATTTGTGTGGCTGAATAAATTCTATAGAGAAATAGGGATGATAACATTTTGCGCGTATTCATTACTAAGACCGAGGCGCTCGCAGAAAGTTTCATGTTCTCTTAAAAATATTTAAAAATTTTCTTAGGAGGTTTTTTATGCCGTTATTGGATAGCTTTACTGTTGACCATACACGTATGTCTGCACCTGCGGTACGCGTTGCTAAAACGATGAAAACACCCTCTGGTGATACTATTACCGTTTTTGACTTACGCTTTACTGTCCCAAATAAAAAAGCCATGCCTGAGAAAGGAATTCATACGTTAGAGCACTTATTTGCAGGTTTCATGCGTAATCACTTAAATGGTGAAGGTGTTGAGATCATCGATATTTCGCCAATGGGATGTCGTACAGGCTTTTATATGAGCTTAATTGGTCAGCCTGATGAGCAACGTGTTGCTAATGCATGGAAGGCAGCTATGGAAGATGTATTGAAGGTTAAAGATCAAAACCATATTCCTGAGCTTAATGTCTACCAATGCGGAACTTATGAAATGCACTCGTTAGCTGAAGCTCAAGATATTGCACGAGACATTTTATCTCACACTATTGGCATTAATCATAATGATGAATTAGCACTACCAGAAGACAAACTCAAAGAGTTACAAATCTAGTTACAGTTGCGATATAGATAAAGAGACAATAACTCAAGCTATTTGATCTTGATTTGTTGTCTCTTTTAATTTGATGGGGGGTATCATAACGGCCAACGCCAATTACATTGAACCGCTATTAATAATCGCTAGTGACGAGAGGGCGTAAGATGGCGGATCAAGGCTTTCTTAATCACATTGTCTTGCACTTCCAACACTTCAAATTCATAACCATCAATCGTTATTTTGGCACCTACTACGGGTAAATCACCCAACTCTTCAATAATAACCCCATTAATTGTTCGAGCTTCATTTTCTGGTAAATGGCAAGCAAAGGCTTTATTGATATCTCGGATATTAGTTGTGCCATCCACTAATAGTGAACCATCTTTTTGTGGGATCACTTCTTCTGCTAAAGAAGGAGACATTGAGGTAGTAAAATCACCGACAATCTCTTCTAGGATATCTTCAACGGTGACTAATCCTTGAATTTCACCATATTCATCGACGACAATACCGGCTTTTTCATTATTACGTTGAAAATTAACTAGTTGTAAGCTAAGTGGCGTACTTTCTGGGATAAAATAGATTTTATCAGCAGCTTTAATCAAAATTTGTTTAGTAAATTCTTTCTTCTCTGTCATAAGACGGTAAGCTTCGCGTACTCGTAGCATACCAATGACGTCATCGAGGGTATCACGATAAAGGACAATACGCCCATGGGGGGAGTGAGTTAACTGTCTGACAATGGATTTCCACTCATCATTGACATCAATACCAAAAATTTCATTTCTCGGCACCATAATATCGCCAATAGTCACTTTTTCTAAATCCAAAATAGAAATCAGCATATTTTGGTTACGCTGTGACAGTTTCGATTTTGATTCATTCACAATGGTGCGTAGTTCTTCTTTTGACACCGCATTACCTTGTATTACAGGGGATTTAATACCGAAAATGCGCATAAACACTAAGGTAATTTGGTTAAAAAACCACACAACGGGTAACATAATTTTCTGTAAAGGTGACAGAAAAATACTACTTGGGTAAGCAACTCGTTCGGGATAAAGCGCTGCGATAGATTTTGGTAGTACTTCTGCAAAAATAAGAATGATAAAGGTTAATACACCTGTTGCAATAGCAACGCCTGCATCGCCATATAAACGCATTCCCACAATGGTGGCGAGAGCGGAAGCGACAATATTAATCAGGTTATTACCAATTAATACTAAGCTAATCAATCTATCGGGACGCTGTAATAGTTTTTCTACTCTTTTGGCTGAGCGATTACCTTGCTTGGCCGCGTGGCGTAGCCGATAACGATTGATAGTCATCATGCTAGTTTCAGTGCCTGAAAAATAGGCTGAGGCAAAGATCATACCGATAAGTATGATAATGAGCGTTGTTGTCGACACATGCTCCAAAATTGAGTTCCTTTTGCTACCTTAAAATGAAAAGATTAATTAAGCATTAACTCTTGCAATAAACGATTACCAAAAAAAGCTAATGTCAAAATAATGGCACCGATCAGGTTAAAAATAACCACTTTTTTCCCACGCCAACCCTCACGGAAGTGTCCCCATAATAAAATGATGTAGACAAACCACGCAATAATAGAAAATATTGATTTATGGATATTTTCTTTACCAAAAATATTATCCATATATAACAGGCCGGTACACAAGGTTAATGTCAGTAATACCACCCCCACTTGGGTGATATGAAACATTTTACGTTCAATTGACATTAATGGTGGCATTTGTGGTGAAAATTTTAGTTTCTTATTTTTTAGTTGATAGTCGAGCCAGCTGAGTTGTAAGGCATATAAAGCAGCAATTAACAAAGTGGCGTAACTTAATAAAGCAAGCCCAATATGAATAAAGAGCGATGTGCTACTTTCAAGGTGGGTGACAAACTCACCTGGCATCAAGGCGGCAATAATGAGATTGACTATGGAAAAGCAATAAACAATAGGCAGCAAAAACCAAGCTCTACCACGGGAAGCAACAATGGTCATGATAACGCAGACCATTAAACTGACCACCGCCCCTAAATTGGTGAGTGACAGATTTTGCCCGCTATGTGGACGGAAAATCAAAAATTTTAATGAGATAGCATGGGTCACAAGGGCGACCACCGCAAAAAGCAGCGCTAATCCACGGTATCCATTTTGCTCTTTTCTCAGCAAACTGGGGAGAATAAACACCAGACTGAGTAAATAAGCGCAGACAGCAACGATAGAGATTGATATAACGGGCATAGTTTCGCTTACATAATAGGGTACATAATTGTTTAGTATAGCGCTAGGTGAATTCCGCTCCAACTATTGAAGTCATTAAGCGTAAATCTCTATGCAGAGATCTGCGCGTCATCGTGATATAATCGATGAAATAGACGACAGACAAGCCCAACTTTAACACTGAGCTAAGATAATGTTTGAGAATTTAAGTGACAGATTATCGCGCACATTGCGCAATATCAGCGGCAGAGGCCGACTGACCGAAGAAAACATTAAAGACACACTGCGCGAAGTGCGTATGGCTTTATTAGAAGCTGATGTGGCTTTGCCCGTGGTTCGTGAGTTTATTGCACGTGTCAAAGAGAGTGCAGTAGGTCATGAAGTTAACAAAAGTCTGACCCCAGGTCAGGAGTTTGTCAAAATTGTACAAAATGAGCTGGTAAATGCGATGGGAGAGGTTAATAACGATCTTGACCTTTCAGCTCAGCCTCCTGCCGTGGTATTAATGGCAGGTTTACAGGGTGCGGGTAAAACGACAAGTGTTGCTAAACTTGGTAAATTTTTAAAAGAGAAAAAGAAGAAGAAAGTATTAGTAGTTTCTGCTGACGTCTATCGTCCCGCAGCGATTAAACAACTGGAAACCTTAGCCGAAACGGTTGGTATTGACTTTTTCCCTTCAACGGTACAAGAAAATCCCGTCACCATTGCTAGCAATGCGTTAAAACATGCTCAGCTCCAATTTTATGATGTATTGCTGGTGGATACTGCGGGTCGTTTACATGTTGATGAAGGCATGATGGAGGAGATCCAACTACTTCATAAAGCAATCAATCCAGTAGAAACCCTATTCGTTGTTGATGCAATGACAGGGCAAGATGCTGCCAACACCGCAAAAGCCTTTAATGAAGCACTCCCTTTAACAGGGGTGGTATTAACTAAAGTTGATGGTGATGCTCGTGGCGGTGCCGCATTATCTATTCGTCATATCACAGGGAAACCAATTAAATTCCTCGGTGTTGGTGAAAAAACAGAAGCATTAGAACCTTTCCATCCCGATCGTATTGCCTCACGTATTTTAGGCATGGGCGATGTTCTTTCATTAATTGAAGATATCGAAAGTAAAGTTGACCGAGCGCAAGCTGAAAAGCTGGCAACTAAACTAAAAAAAGGGGACGGTTTTGATTTAAATGATTTCTTAGATCAGTTAAAGCAAATGAAAAACATGGGGGGCATGGCGAGTATGCTAAGTAAAATGCCCGGCATGTCTCAGGTGCCTGATGCGGTGAAATCACAAATGGACGACTCAATTTTAGTCAAAATGGAAGCTATTATTAGCTCAATGACGAAAAAAGAGCGTCAAAAACCTGAAATCATCAAAGGTTCTCGTAAACGTCGTATTGCGATGGGATCGGGAACACAAGTGCAAGACGTCAACCGCTTATTAAAGCAGTTTGATGATATGCAACGTATGATGAAAAAGATGAAGAAGGGTGGCTTGGCTAAGATGATGCGTGGCATGAAAGGTATGATGCCACCAGGCTTTCCAGGTCGCTAAAAGCAAAAAGTCCGAAAAAAACGTCGCTTTGGATTGCTTTTTTCACCAAAGTGAGTAAACTTTTCGGGCTTTTTATATGACAACCGGACGCCATTCCTCGATGGGGTCTGGTTGTTTTGTTAACTAATGAGGATGTTATGGTAACAATTCGTTTAGCTCGTGGCGGCGCAAAAAAGCGTCCGTTTTACCAAGTAGTCGTGACCGATAGCCGCAATGCGCGTGATGGTCGTTTTATTGAACGTGTAGGTTTTTATAACCCACTGGCAACCGGTAATGCAGAAGAATTACGTTTAGACGTAGACCGTGTTGAACATTGGGTTGCTCAAGGCGCAACTGTTTCAGAACGTGTTGCTGGCCTGATCAAATCAGCGAAGAAAAGCGCTTAATCTGTCGCGGTGGTAACAATGAGCGAACAAAAAACCTTTAAAGAGCCTGTAGAACCTATTGTTATGGGTAAGTTGGGCTCACCTTACGGGATCCGTGGTTGGCTCAGAGTTTTTTCTTCCACCGAACATGCCGAAAACATTTTTGAATATCAACCGTGGTTTATTCAACGACATGGTCAATGGGAATCCATTGAGATAGAAACTTGGAAACACCACAATCAAGATATTATCGTCAAGCTAAAAGGTATTGACGACAGAGATGCTGCAAATATTTTGACTAATTTTGAAATTGTCGTAAGTGCTACACAACTTCCTGATCTAGACGGTGAGTATTACTGGAAAGATCTTATGGGTTGTCAGGTAGAAACTGACAAGGGCTACGATTTAGGTGTCGTTAACGACATGATGGAAACGGGCTCAAATGACGTCATGGTAATCAAAGCAAATCTGAAAGATGCATTCGGTGTCAGGGAGCGGTTAGTTCCGTTTCTTGATGGGCAGGTTATCAAGAAAGTCGATCTCTCAGCGAAAAAAATTATCGTTGATTGGGATCCTGGTTTTTAGATTCTCCGGTTAACGGTTCTCAACAGTGGGACAGTGCAAATGTGGATTGGGGTAATTAGCCTATTTCCTGAAATGTTCCGCGCTATAACCGAGTACGGGGTGACTGGTCGGGCAGTGAAGCATGGTCTGCTGAATGTGGAATGTTGGGATCCCCGAGATTTCACTTATGACAGACATCATACAGTAGATGATCGCCCTTATGGCGGTGGTCCCGGTATGTTGATGATGGTACAACCGTTAAGGGAAGCTATTCATCAAGCAAAAGCTGCGGCAGGTGATGGTGCAAAGGTGATTTATTTATCACCTCAAGGGCGCAAACTCGATCAACAAGGTGTTTGCGAATTGGCCACAAATGAGAAATTAATTCTGGTTTGCGGTCGATACGAAGGAATAGATGAGCGTGTCATTCAGACCGAAATCGATGAAGAGTGGTCTGTTGGTGATTACGTATTAAGTGGTGGGGAACTCCCTGCCATGATAATGATAGATGCAGTAGCACGTTTTGTTCCCGGTGTTCTTGGACATGCGGCTTCGGCGAAAGAAGACTCTTTTGCAGAAGGATTACTGGATCATCCTCACTATACTCGTCCAGAGGTGTTAGATGGTATGGCGGTTCCGGCAGTGTTACTGTCTGGTAATCACGCTCATATTAATCGCTGGCGTATGAAACAATCGCTGGGCCGGACCTGGCTAAGAAGACCTGAGCTTCTGGAAAGCCTAGCTCTGACTGACGAGCAAAGAGTGCTGTTAGCAGAATTCCAGCAGGAACATTTGCAAAGAACAGCAGAGTAAGTCTGACACAAAGTGTCATTAATATCAGTTTACCTAGGGTAAGAGAGTTATTATGAGCAATATTATTAAACAAATCGAACAAGAACAAATGAAGCAAGATGTACCTTCATTTCGTCCAGGCGATAATGTAGAAGTTAAGGTATGGGTCGTTGAAGGTTCTAAAAAACGTCTGCAGGCATTCGAGGGCGTGGTTATCGCTATTCGTAACCGCGGTCTGCACTCTGCATTTACTGTTCGTAAAATTTCTAATGGCGAAGGTGTTGAGCGTGTATTCCAAACTCACTCCCCAGTCGTAGATAGCATCACAGTTAAACGTCGTGGTGCGGTTCGTAAAGCTAAACTGTACTACCTGCGTGAGCGTTCAGGTAAGGCTGCACGTATTAAAGAGCGTCTTAACGCTAAATAATACGCTTTCGCACATCCGAAAGTTATGGTTAAAAGGCCAGCATCAGCTGGCCTTTTTTTGACTATAACCTGCTCTATTTCCTCTAATATTTTCTATCTTCTTATAAGCACTCGATAATAGCTCACTTCCTTACCTATTTTCCTCACCACTAAATAACATCTCTTATAAAGTCGTTTCATCTGCTAGGTGAAAGCCAATTTCTTGCGGTTGTAAAATTAAAATTACAGTTTGCTATTTTTGTTTTATCTTAATCACATTTTTTTGTGTTGTTTTGATATTGATAATATATTGATTTATAAAAATAAATTAAATAGCACCCCTCTTATGTAAACATATCATTACGATTACGCCTTTTTTATTGAAAATATGGATTGATTTATTTACATTGCATGTTATCTTATCGTTTAGACACACAAAAATCACAATGACAGACATAAAAAAGGTAAAGATTATGATCATGCAAAAAGACGCACTCAATAATGTCAACATCAGCGAAGAGCTGGTGTTAATTACACCGGAAGAGTTAAAACAAAAATACCCGTTGAGTCGTAATGATCTGCATGCCATTACTCAATCACGTCAAACTATTTCTGAAATTGTTCAACGTCGTGATCCGCGTTTATTAGTGGTATGTGGCCCTTGTTCTATTCATGATGTCGATGTTGCGTTAGATTACGCAAAACGTCTAAAAGTCTTAGCGTCTGAGTTAAGTGATAGTCTGTATATTGTGATGCGTGTCTATTTTGAAAAACCTCGTACAACAGTGGGTTGGAAAGGTTTAATTAGTGATCCGTTTATGGATGGTAGTTTTGAGATGGAAAAAGGCTTACATATTGCCCGTAAACTATTAACAGAGTTGGTTCAGCTAGGTTTACCTTTAGCTACGGAAGCCTTAGATCCTAACAATCCTCAATACTTAGGTGATTTATTTAGTTGGTCAGCTATTGGGGCAAGAACGACCGAATCTCAAACCCATCGTGAAATGGCATCAGGTTTATCAATGCCTGTCGGCTTTAAAAATGGCACAGATGGTAATTTAGATACGGCTATTAATGCGATGAAAGCTGCTTCTATGCCACATCGTTTTATGGGCATTAATCAATCAGGACAAGTCTGTTTATTACAAACACAAGGCAATCCTGATGGACATGTTATTTTGCGTGGGGGTAAGAAACCTAATTACCATGAAGAAGATGTCGCGTTATGTGAAGCCCATATGATAAAAGCGGGATTAACACCATCATTGATGATCGATTGCAGTCATGGTAATTCAAATAAAGATTTCCGTCGTCAATCTGTCGTGGTTGATTCAGTGATTGAGCAAATTAAAAAAGGTAATCAATCAATAACAGGAATTATGTTAGAAAGCCATATTAATGAAGGCAATCAGTCATCAGAGCAGCCCCGTAGTGAGATGAAGTACGGTGTTTCTGTTACTGATGCATGTATTAGCTGGGAAACCACTGAATCGGTGTTAAGAAATCTGCATCAGCAAATTTCGCCAGTTTTAGCACAGCGTGCAGCGCAACTAAGAAAAGTTAGCTAACCCAATAACACTTTAATAAGAAGAGGCAAGCATAGATGGCTGAAGAATTACAAAATTTGCGAGAGCAAATTGATCAGGTGGATAAAACATTGCTTTCTTTACTCGCCAAAAGAATGCAATTGGTAGCAGAAGTGGGAGAAGTTAAAAATCGCTACGGGTTACCTATCTATGCACCAGATAGAGAAGCCGCAATGCTTGCTTCTCGACGTAATGAAGCAGAAAAAATGGGTATTTCTGCTGATTTAATTGAAGATGTTTTACGTCGAGTAATGAGAGAGTCATATAGCAAAGAAAATGATAAAGGCTTTAAAACACTTAATCCCCAATTAGGCAAAATTGTCATTGTGGGGGGGAACGGAAAAATGGGGAGACTTTTTTCTCGTCTCTTTACACTTTCTGGCTATCAAGTGGAAAGTCTTGAAGCGGATGAGTGGCAAAGTAAATCTCCGGCTATTTTTGCGGATGCCGGTATGGTGATAATCAGTGTCCCAATCCATTTAACGGTTGATGTTATTGAACAATTACCGCCCTTGCCAGAAAATTGTTTATTGGTAGATTTAGCCTCAATCAAGCAAGCGCCTTTAGAGGCGATGTTAAAAGCACATAATGGTCCTGTTTTAGGACTACATCCAATGTTTGGTCCAGATGTGCCAAGTTTAGCAAAACAAGTAATCGCTTATTGTGAAGGGCGAGATTTATCACATTTTGAGTGGTTGCTTGAGCAACTTATGGTGTGGGGAGCAAGAGTCGAGGCTATTACTGCACAAGAGCACGATAAAAATATGAGTTTTATCCAAGCATTGCGACATTTTACTACTTTTGCATATGGGCAACATTTGGTGAAAGAGAATGTCGATTTAGCCAGTTTATTAAGATTATCTTCTCCCATCTATCGTTTAGAGCTAGCGATGATTGGTAGGCTCTTTGCTCAAGATCCACAATTATATGCCGATATTATTTTATCTTCACAAGAAAACATTAACTTGATCCGTAGATATCATCATTCATTAGGTGAAGCTATAGCCTTATTAGATATAAACACAAAAGATGAATTTATTGGCTCATTTAATAATGTAAGTGATTGGTTCGGTGATTATGCTTCACAATTTATGAAAGAGAGTGGTGCGTTATTACAAAAAGCCAATGATAGCCGGATTTAGTATAAATATACATAAACGCTATACCTAATACTTATAGTAAGAAAAACGAATGACAGGTTATGTTATTCGTTTTTTATTTTATATGTTATATCTTGCGATAAATATTACCACTCATCATCACAAGGGGGCCAAACACAGCGAGTAGATTGTTGGGTATTGCTATTATGTTGACAATACTGATTAACAGTGCTGGTATCTTTGATTTTATTATCCCAAGTATAAGCACTAGCATAAAAAGCGAATAAACTTGATAGTATAAAAATAATTAATTTCTTCATTTTCTTCTCCTAACGTTGATAGTTATAACTTAATAATCTTTCGGATCGGGGCATGGGCTTACGGTACAGCGAGTTGAACTTATATGGTGATCTAATGAATAGGAGTAATAGCCTTTTCCTTTATGAGCACTATCAACGAAATTCAAATAGCTCAAACCTAGCAGTAGCATGATAATTGTATGCATATCTATTCCTTACTTATTCAATATTCACAATGAATAAAACCAATATACATTTAGAAAAAATGAATGAAATTTCTATTTTTAGTAATCACATAATAATGACAACATTATATTATTTTAAATTTATTTGTTATGTAATTGTTGTCTATGGGTTTAATTAGCTAATGATAAATGTTCAAGATTGTCTTTTCTTTTTAAACTATTTGTCGGTGAGATCTTAAATTTGCATAAAATAATGAGCGGATATTAAAACTATAACAACGATCAAAAAAATACCTATAACAGATGCCGTAAATTATATTGGTCGACGTTGTTTTTTTGCAAAAAGTGCTAACGATTTAATTGTATTATTTTTTATTTCTATTCCGATGCGTTTTTTAAGGGGTTAATGATGGATTTTATAATACAACTCGCCATTATATTAGTTTGTTTATTTTATGGAGCAAGGAAAGGGGGAATTGCATTAGGTCTATTAGGCGGAGTTGGGCTGGTTATTTTAGTCTTTATTTTTAATTTACCTCCGGGTAAACCGCCTGTCGATGTGATGTTAGTGATTATTGCTGTCGTCTCTGCATCTGCAACGTTACAAGCATCGGGTGGTTTAGATGTGATGTTGCAAATAGCTGAAAAATTATTAAGAAAAAATCCGAAGTATATTTCTATCGTTGCACCTCTCGTTACCTGTACCCTGACTATATTATGTGGTACTGGACATGTGGTTTATACCATTTTACCTATTATCTATGATGTATCGATTAAAAATAATATTCGTCCAGAAAGACCGATGGCAGCCAGTACTATTGGTTCACAGATGGGAATTATCGCAAGTCCTGTATCTGTTGCGGTCGTCACCTTAGTGGCAATGTTAGGTAATGTCACTTTTAATGGTAAGCATCTTGAGTTTTTAGATTTATTAGCGATTACCATTCCATCAACCTTTATTGGTATTTTAGCCATTGGGATTTTTAGCTGGTTTAGAGGTAAAGAGTTAGATAAAGATCAGCGCTTCCAAGATTTTATTTCCGTACCAGAGAATCATGATTACGTTTATGGTGATACTGCAACATTGTTAGATAAAAAATTACCAATGAAAAATTGGGTCGCAATGTGGATATTCTTAGGTGCGATTGCGGTTGTTGCTGTATTAGGTGCATTTTCTGAATTACGTCCCGTATTTAATAATAAACCATTATCTATGGTATTAGTTATTCAAATGTTTATGTTATTAGCGGGGGCTTCTATTATTATTATTTGTAAAACTAATCCCTCACTGATTTCTAAAAATGAAGTTTTTCGCTCCGGTATGATAGCCATTGTGGCGGTCTATGGTATTGCTTGGATGGCAGAAACCATGTTCTCTGCACATATGAAAGAAATAGAAGCTGCATTAGGACAATTAGTTCGTGAGTATCCTTGGGCTTATGCCGTTGTCTTATTACTTGTTTCTAAGTTTGTTAATTCACAAGCCGCCGCATTAGCCGCAATAGTCCCCTTGGCTTTAGGTATTGGTATTGATCCTGCCTATATTGTTGCTTCAGCACCGGCGTGTTATGGCTATTATATTCTTCCTACTTACCCCAGTGATTTAGCCGCTATCCAATTTGACCGTTCAGGAACAACACGTATAGGTCGTTTTGTTATTAATCATAGCTTTATTTTACCGGGATTAATTGGTGTCACTGTTTCTTGTATTTTTGGCTGGGTATTTGCTGCTATGTATGGTTTTTTATAATTAGCTAAATTATCCTGGGAATGGAGTCATAACAGTAGAAAAGCCAGATAACAATAAGCTATCTGGCTTTTGGTTATAAAGTAGGGTAATAAGCTATTGTATTTCAACGGGTACAATATTTTCTGAAGGATAGCATCCTAATACTTTGAGTGAACGAGATGTTTTTGATAAGTCATGTAATGCTTTTTGCATATTGATATCCCGTAAATTAGCTTGTACATCAATATAAAACATCTCTTCCCAAGGTGTACCATTTATTGGGCGAGACTCTAATTTAGTCATAATAATGCTGTATTGTTTTAAGGTAATTAAAGCATCAACTAATGCCCCTGCTTGTTGCCCCGTTGCCATTAAAAAGGTGGTTTTTGCAGGTACTTGTTCTGATACATCAATAGGTTTACGGGCAATCACAATAAAACGAGTAACATTAATTTGTTGATTAGCTAAATTACTAGCAAGTGGTGTTAAATTATAAAGCGATCCGCCAGCTTCACTGCCAATAGCGGCTACATGGGGAGATTGTGCTAATGCAACTTTTTCCATTGCCGCGGCTGTGCTTTCACAATATTCAATTTTCCAGTGAGGGTATTGATTTAAATAGTGACTGCACTGTTGGAATGGTTGCGGATGGCTATAAATAGTGTGTAATTCTTCTAGGCTACTCTTAACTGCTGTTAATAAAGCATGGTTTATCGGAATACGAATTTCGCCAACAATCGACAGCGAGGTCGTTTGTAGTAAATCATAAACATCATTAATTGCACCAGAACTGGTGTTTTCAATAGGTAGTAAACCGTAATCTGCTTGTCCTGTTTCTACCAGTGTAAAAATATCTTCAAATTTATGGCAAGTGCAATCAACAAAAGTATCAAAATGGCGGGCTGCATATTGGCGAGCGGCAATATGAGAATAAGAACCTTTAGGGCCTAAATAAGCAATTCTTGCAGATTCATTTGCAGTCGCATTAAGGTGTTGCTGTAAAATGGCTTGCTGCGTGAGCACCGAATCTTCGATGATCATTTGGAAAATACGGCTGATATAAAAGCCATCTAATCCAACGTTTTTCCCTTTTTCGATTAATAGTTCAAGCAGTTCACGCTCACGGTTTTTATCTCGAATAGGGCGGTGGGTATTTAATTTAAATTGGGCAACTTCAGTCGATAATTGGCGTCTTTGAGCTAATAGTGAAAGTAGTTCAGAATCTAGCGCAGTGATTTTATCTCTGATTGCTAATAAATCGAGTTTTTCCATGTTAGTGCCCTATACTTTTGTATCGTACCATTTTAAATAAAAAAGCCTCCATTTTTGGAGGCTATTGTCGTTCTTACTTTTCTTTCTGAAATAAACAAAGCCTCTTTAAGAATAGAGTAAAAAGAAAAAGAAGAATGGCAAAAAAGAGTGAGTCATCATTATATGGATTGATTAACTATTTAACATATAGCTATCAAACATGATGATGGGTGAGGAGTCAAGAAAAATACAATAAAAAGCGCATCACGAGGATGCGCAGAGGCGTTTTGAGTCAGTGAATTATTCTAATTTTTAATCAAGCTTCACTACTTATATTTCATTTACGAGTAAATTTTCTTCTTTTAAGCTATTGGCCGCACGTCGAGACTCATTTTTATGCTGAACTTTATTTAATTGACGTTCCAATTTTGCCAAGAGATCATTAATTGCCGCATACATATCAACATGTTGTGCGTTTGCTACAAGTTGTCCATTCGGAGTATGAATACTTGCATCAACACTAAAACCTTTTGGATCCTTAGTGAGAATAATATGAGGATTGATTAAATTTACCTGCCATTTGTTAAGTTTAGTTAAACGGCTTTCAATGTGTTCACGTAGTGCTGGGGTAATGTCCATTTGTTTGCTAGTGATATTTATAATCATATAGTTACCTCTTTATTACTCCATCTTGGATAGGTTCAGAATATCGTGATACACAATTTAAAACATGATCAAGATCACTTTTTGTTAGAAGTTTATATAACAAGTAATAGAAACGTGACAAATGATAAATAGCTGAAAAAGAGTGCTTGTAGAGTTGTGTTTATTCGTTCATATTAAGAGGGTTGGTCTGATGAAAAGTAAGTTTTTAGCCTTTGAATTAGCATAAAAAAACAGCAGCGCTAGGCTACTGTTTTTGATAGTAAAAACGTTTAAGCAGGGTTGGCTGCAATCAGTGAGGCAACTTTATCTGCTTCTTGAGTTAAGCCTAGTTTTTTGTAGGCATTTTCCATATACACAAGCGCTTCACGTGTAGCTTCGGTATCTGGATAATCACGCATCATTTGTTCAACTCGATTAATAACCGCGACATAAGCCCCTCGTTTGGTATAGAATTTCGCAACAGAGAGTTCATATTTCGCTAAACGGTTTTTAAGAAAAACAAGACGCTTTGTGGCATCTGCTGTGTAGAGGCTATCAGGATAGTAGCGAACTAACTGGCTAAAGTCTTTGAAAGCCACTCTTGCATGCTGAGGATCACGGTCTGAGCGATCAATACCAAAGAATCCTTGTAATGCACTATCATCTAATGCCTGAGCGGTTAACCCACGCATATATAGAACATAGTCAATATTTGGATGGGTTGGGTTTAATCGCATAAAGCGGTCAATAGCGGAAATCGCCATTGGTAACTCAGCTGATTTATAATAAGCATAAATCAGATCAAGCTGAACTTGTTGTGAGTAAGGACCAAAAGGATAGCGATTATCGAGAGACTCCAGTTGTTTGATAGCCGCTCCATAATTGCCATCTAGCAATTTTTCTTGGCTTGTTGCATAAAGCTCAGAAGGAGACATATCAGCAGTTGCGTCTTTGTCTGAACTAGAACAGCCAGAAAGTAACAGGCTTACAGTGGCCGCTGCCACTAGGTATTTCATGCGTCTCATCACGTATTGATTATCCTCTGAATAGGTTTGGGAGTCTCTCCGTGAAGCTCCCTGAAATCGGTTATACTATAACTCATTTTAAATGAAACGGCTGTGCCGTCAAAATACTAACTTAATATAGAAACTATTTATGTCTCAACAAATACGACTTAATGCTACAGTCGCAGATTCACAGCTGGGTCAACGCTTAGATCAGGCTTTGGCCGAATTGTTCCCTGATTATTCAAGATCACGCATAAAAGAGTGGATCTTAGACAATAGAGTGCAGGTTAACGATAAAATCATCAATAAGCCAAAAGAAAAAATGCTTGGCGGTGAAAAAATTGAAGTCGATGCCTTAATCGAAGAGGATGTTCGTTGGGAGCCTCAGAATATTCCGTTAAATATCGTCTATGAAGATGATGATATTTTGGTGATTAATAAACCAAGAGATCTTGTTGTTCATCCCGGTGCAGGTAATCCTGATGGCACCGTATTAAATGCACTTCTTTATCGTTATCCAGAGATTGTTAATGTTCCCCGTGCTGGTATTGTTCATCGTTTAGATAAAGATACAACAGGTTTGATGGTTGTTGCAAAAACAGTTCCCGCTCAAACGCACTTGGTAGAAGCATTACAGCGTCGCGAAATCACCCGTGAATATGAAGCGGTTGCAACAGGAAGGATGACAGCAGGAGGGCTGGTTAATGAGCCAATTTCTCGACATCCCACCAAACGTACCCATATGGCAGTGCACCCAATGGGAAAACCTGCGGTGACACATTATCGTGTTATGGAACATTTCCGTGCCCATACCCGCTTACGTTTGCGTCTAGAAACCGGTCGAACTCACCAAATTCGTGTCCATATGGCTCATATCCATCATCCATTAATTGGTGATCAACTGTATGGTGGTAGACCGCGTCCTTTGAAAGGGGCTAGTGAAGAATTTCGTGAGACGTTACGTCGCTTTGACCGACAAGCACTACATGCCACAATGTTACGCCTTTATCATCCTATTACCGGAATTGAAATGGAATGGCATGCACCGTTGCCTGATGATATGGTAGAACTTATTCGCGTACTAAAAGTGGACGCAGAACAGTTTAAAGATGAAATGGACTGGTAAATGACCTCATTGATTTATCCTGATTGGCCACAGCCTGACAATATTGGCGCATGTAGCACATTAAGAACTGGCGGTGTTAGTTTGCCACCTTATGACAGCCTTAATTTAGGGGCACATGTGGGCGATGATGCGCTATTGGTAGAACAAAATAGACGTATCATTTGTCAACAAGCTCAATTACCTGAAATGCCATTATGGTTAACACAGGTTCATGGTATTGAGGTGGTTAATTTGGATAATCAAGACAATCATACCGTTGAAGGCGATGCCCTTTACACCTCTAGTGCTAATAAGGTGTGCGCTATCATGACCGCAGATTGTTTACCTGTGCTATTTAGTACCATTGATGGAACGGAAGTTGGCGCTGCCCATGGTGGATGGCGCGGGCTTTGCCAAGGTGTATTACAACAGACACTCGCTCAATTTAAAGCCTCTAATGAGAAGATTATGGCGTGGTTAGGGCCAGCAATAGGCCCTAATGCTTTTGAAGTAGGGGCAGAAGTCCGTCTCGCTTTTGTAGAAAAAAATATTGCCTTTGATAGCGCATTTATTCCCCACAATGGCAAATACTTAGCTAATATTTATATGTTAGCGAGAATAATTCTGCAGGAAAGTGGGGTAAATCAGATTTATGGTGGGGACTTTTGTACTGTTAGCGATAAATCACGCTTTTTCTCCTATCGACGTGAACATACTACCGGACGTATGGCCTCATTAATCTGGATCAAATAGACGCTCTCCAACGTTTATTCTTCCTTATCCCAAATATAGGCAAATATTTTTGCTCAAAATTGTCATTTTGAGCTTGAATATTGTCTAAATGACCTCATCTATTCTCCAGTGATAAATTTTAAATCGAATTTTACTTGGAGGTGTTATGCGTCTGGATAAATTAACCAATAAATTCCAGCAAGCTCTCGCAGACGCCCAGTCATTGGCACTTGGGAACGATAATCAATTTATAGAACCCATACATTTACTGAGTGCGTTATTTAATCAACAAGGTGGCTCTATTCGCCCACTATTAACATCCACAGGTGTTAATGCCTCACAATTTAATGAAAGAATTAATGATGCATTATCTCGATTACCAAAAGTGGAAGGTGCTGGTGGAGAAGTTCACCCTTCAAACGATTTAATTAAACATCTTAATTTATGCGATAAGTTAGCTCAGAAAAAAGGTGATGAATTTATTTCATCAGAACTTTTTCTTTTAGCTGCCATGGAAAGTGGTGGTCAGGTTGCTGACATGCTAAAAGCCGCCGGAGCTAACAAAGCCAGTTTAGAATTAGCCATTGAAAAAATACGTGGTGGAGAAACAGTGAACGATCAAAATGCAGAAGACCAACGTCAAGCATTGAAAAAATATACTGTTGATTTAACAGAACGAGCAGAACAAGGCAAGCTTGACCCCGTTATTGGACGTGATGAAGAAATAAGAAGAACAATCCAGGTATTACAACGTCGTACTAAAAATAACCCAGTATTAATTGGTGAGCCAGGTGTAGGTAAAACCGCGATTGTTGAAGGTTTAGCTCAACGGATCGTTAATGGAGAAGTTCCTGAGGGTTTAAAAAATAAACGTGTGCTTTCACTTGATATGGGATCTTTATTAGCAGGGGCTAAATATCGTGGTGAATTTGAAGAGCGTTTAAAAGCGGTATTAAATGATTTATCTAAACAGGAAGGTAGTGTCATTCTGTTTATTGATGAATTACATACTATGGTTGGTGCCGGTAAAGCTGATGGTGCGATGGATGCAGGAAACATGTTGAAACCTGCTTTGGCACGTGGTGAATTACACTGTGTCGGCGCCACTACATTAGATGAGTATCGCCAATACATTGAAAAAGATGCGGCTTTAGAGCGTCGTTTCCAAAAAGTTTATGTGGCGGAGCCTACGGTAGAAGATACCATCGCCATTTTGCGTGGTTTAAAAGAGCGTTATGAATTGCATCACCATGTACAAATTACGGATCCGGCGATTGTAGCAGCAGCTACTTTGTCTCATCGTTATATTTCTGATCGTATGTTGCCAGATAAAGCAATTGACTTAATCGATGAGGCTGGTGCAAGTTTACGTATGCAGATGGATTCAAAACCAGAAGCATTAGATAGACTGGATAGAAGAATTATTCAGCTAAAACTTGAACAGCAAGCACTGCAAAAAGAATCTGATGATGCAAGTAAAAAACGTTTAGCTATGTTAAATGAAGAACTTGCAGAAAAAGAGAAAGAGTATTCTAGCTTAGAAGAAGAGTGGAAAGCAGAAAAAGCAGAGCTTACTGGTACTCAGCATATAAAAGCAGAATTAGAGCAAGCGCGTATTGCACTAGAGCAGGCTCGCCGTAGTGGTGATTTGGCAAAAATGTCAGAGATCCAATATGGTCAAATTCCTACTTTAGAAAAACAACTTGCTGAAGCCAATAAAACTGAAGATAAGCATATGAAACTGTTACGTAACAAAGTAACAGATGCTGAAATTGCAGAAATCTTAGCGCGTTGGACAGGTATCCCTGTGTCTAGAATGTTAGAAGGGGAGCGTGAAAAACTGTTAAGAATGGAACAGGAATTACATAGACGCGTTATCGGCCAAGATGAGGCGGTAAATGCGGTCTCTAACGCAATTCGTCGTAGCCGTGCTGGATTATCAGATCCAAATCGCCCAATTGGTTCGTTCTTATTCTTAGGGCCAACCGGGGTTGGTAAAACTGAATTGTGTAAAGCGCTCGCTGATTTCTTATTTGATAGTGATGATGCGATGGTGCGTATCGATATGTCTGAGTTTATGGAGAAACACTCTGTTTCACGTTTAGTGGGGGCGCCTCCAGGATATGTGGGCTATGAAGAGGGTGGTTACCTAACAGAAGCTGTTCGTCGCCGTCCTTATTCTGTCATCTTATTAGATGAGGTAGAAAAAGCGCATCCTGATGTGTTTAATATTTTATTACAGGTATTAGACGATGGTCGTTTAACAGATGGACAAGGTAGAACCGTTGATTTCCGTAATACCGTAGTCATTATGACATCAAATTTAGGCTCGGATTTAATTCAAGAGCGCTTCGGTACTCTTGATTATCCGGCAATGAAAACTATTGTTATGGATGTTGTAGGTCACCACTTTAGACCTGAATTTATTAACCGTATTGATGAGGTAGTGGTATTCCATCCATTAGGTAAAGAGAATATTGCCGCTATTGCTCAAATTCAATTACGTCGTTTGTATCAGCGTTTAGAAGAGCGTGGCTATCACGTGACTATTACGGGAGCAGCATTAGAAAAACTGGGTGAAGTTGGATTCGACCCAATCTATGGTGCTCGTCCATTGAAACGTGCTATCCAGCAAGAGGTTGAAAACCCATTAGCGCAAGATATCTTGTCGGGTAAATTAGTTCCGGGTAAAGAAATTATCTTGGACTTAGATGACAATCAGATCATTGCAAAACAGTCATAAAGTATCTTTATATATAGTAATAATATATAGAAGATGTCATTAAATTGAAAAAGAGGCCTGAATAGGCCTCTTTTTTATGCCTGCAGTTTTGTGTTTTTAAAGGTAAATGAACAGAACAAAGAGAAGAGTACCTATTTGATCTGTTTTTTGAGCAATAAATGTTTATAAATAGCGCTAAAATCGATGCTCTGATTATTAAATATGCTGTTGAACATTTTTTTTCAAAAAACTATTGCCAGCCTCAGAAAACTCCCTATAATGCGTCCTCGTTGTCACGGCACAGGGCGCTAAGCGAACCGGCTGAGAGAACAAAA
>NZ_JAABLS010000036.1:0-5376 GCF_009915195.1 Proteus sp. G2674 | reverse complement strand
AAATATATTTATAATTATTAATTAAAAAATTTGTTGGAAGTTTTTCGTTTTCATTGATTGTTTGTTTATATTCAAGATGAAATTTATTGTTATCCTATAAGAATAAACCTGCAGTGTTTAACTAATAATTAAAATAATAAACAGGTATTCTTATCTCTACTATACTCATAATATTCAATTTATAGAGCGAGTATATATAATGATTGATTTGTTTAAGTTAACGAAAAAAAGTTCTAGGCATATTGGTATAGCAATATATGTTGGTATTATAGCGGGTATCTTTTCAGCTTTAGTTAAATCTGGTTTTGAAGACCTAATTCCCCCGAGAACACTTGAAACGACACCCCCGCCAGTCGTCTTACTCGAAAAGCTTGGATTAAATATAGATACTATGACTTATCATTGGATGGGATATAGTATTAATTGGGGCGGTAATGGTGTTCATATATTATTCTCAATAGTTATCGCTGTGACATATTGTGTTATTGCTGAATTCTTGCCAAAGGTTAAATTATTACACGGTATTTGTTTTGGTATTGGCGTTTCTGTTTTTGCTCATGGTTTAGTCGTACCTCTACTAGGATTGTCTGGCTGGCTTTGGACAGCAGGTTATCAAGCATTAATTTCTGAGTTTGTTGGAACCGCTTTTTGGATCTGGTCAATTGAAGCGATTAGACAAAATTTGCGTTATTGTTTAACTAAAGAAAATGATGCTGAGTAGATAAGGAAGTTCAACCTTAATCTGTTATAAATTTCTTAAAGATCGCTTAGGCGGTCTTTTTTCGTATATGCCGACCACAGAATCAATCACCCTCGTTATCACGTTCACACAAGAGCTGTGAGTCGGCATCTTATTGATTAAATTCTTCGTTAATTTAGTTGAGTTTTACTTTAAGAGAGTTAGGTATGGAGCATTTACTTTGAAGAAGGAAATGAAAATCTCAATGTGTAATGATAAGTCTCTTAAATAATAGACCCCAATTATTTTTGGGGTCATATATTGAGATTATTGAATTAATATCCCTGATATTGATTTATTACGAATTAATTTTCAGGTGCAATAGCATCCAATACTCGAGCAGAATAAACCATCGCAGCACCAGTATTTAATGCAACAGCAACACCGAGTGCTTCTGCAATTTCTTCATGACTAGCACCCAACTTTAAAGCGGTGTCAGCATGTACGGCGATACAACCATCACAGCGTGTTGTGACTGCAACTGCTAATGCGATTAATTCTCTTGTTTTTGCATCTAAATGATTAGTTTTTTTACCTGCATTGGAAAGTGCTTGGTAGCCAGTAACCGTATCAGGTGTTAATTTTCCTAACTCACCAATACGCCCCATTAATTGTTTTCGATATTCATTCCAATTAAGCATGATATTAACCTTATTGAGTTAACTGAATTATTGGTTGACATTATGGGATGAAAAAAAAGATGATGACATCATCAAACGAATCAATTTTTAGTGAATTAGTCTCATGGATACGTTGAGCCAACTCTTATACCTTTCTCAAGGGCAATTGCAATTAGATGTGTTTTGTCAAATGAAAGGACATTTTTCCTTACCGCATGTTTCATCTGTTGAACATGAAACTATTTTTCACTTAGTTCTATCAGGGCAGTGTTATGTTCAGATTGAAAAATCAGCCCCTATAGTTTTATCCGAAGGCACTTTTTTAATGTTAAACAGAAGGCAATCACATACCCTTTGGAGTGGAGAACGAGATATAGAACCTCCCCCTTTTTTGCATAAAAATAATGGCTTCTTACCTGTTAAGTACACAAAATCTGAAGATCAGACTCAACATGTTGATTTGCTTTGCGGGCGAATGACTTATGCTAAAGGAAGCGGGTTACTATTATTAAATGGGTTTCCTGATATGGTAGTGGCAAATCTGGTGGAAATGCCAGGGCTAACAGTATTGAATTTATTTAGCCAGTTGCTTCGAGAGGAAGCCATTAATGCAAATCAAGGGGCGGCTGCGATATTAAATGGGCTTGCTCAGACTTTATTCGCTTTTGCATTACGTGTTTATGGGCAAAAACCAGATATAAACTCAAGTTGGTTAGCATTATTAGCTGAACCTCGGTTAAGTCGTGTATTTAATTCTATGTTAAATGAACCACAAAAAGGGTGGACACTTGATTCTTTAGCTAATGTCGCTTCAATGTCACGAGCGACTTTTGTGCGTCAATTTAAAGCAACGGCGAATACGACACCTGGCGAAGTTCTACAATCCATTCGTATGCTAAAAGCACTTTCATTATTACAACAAAATAAATATACATTATCAGATATCGCAGAAAGAGTCGGATACCAATCTGAAGCTGCATTTAGTAAAGCATTTAAAAGTGTATTTAATTGCAGACCAGGGCAGTGGAAGAAGCAACAGAGTAAAGTGTAAAAATTTGCACAGAGTAAAGAAGAATTATTACTTTCTTTTGAAGTCACTTCGGTGACTTTTTTGTTATCTAAAGTAAAAACGAAATTATATTTGCGCTTAAATTAATCGCTGAGTAAGGGAATTGAGAAGCAGAAGAAGTTCACTATTACTTAAGTGACGGGAATGCTGTTCGAGTTATCATTCCCGATTTGAGTAAAAAAAAGCCGACGCGCTAGGAGTCATGTCGGCATAAATCTTCGGGAAAAGTGTTAATAACGAGAGCGATCATTAACTATAAAGCAATGTATCAATATCGGAGAAAAAAAAGGCACATTTACGAATAATAATCATTATCATTTAATTGTCAATTATATGAGGTCACTACAGTGACCTTTTTCTTGTCTAAATATGATATATATCAATAAAAGGTGTGTGTTATGTCAAAAGAGATAAGCGAATTACAGTTTAGTCTTCACTATGCCTCAGAAACAGACAGTGAAAAGAATACCTCCATCATTTTAACGGCGAATATCCATACGGCTGATGGTGAAACTCAACAACTCACACAACTAATTTGCACGACATCTCCCGCAGGTAAAAAGCAATATCGAATAGGCTTGCAAAAGATTAGTGATGCAGGCGACACATTGCTGGTGGCGATTGAATCCTATTGGCGTAAAAATACACAAGAGAGTTGTGTTTATTTGTTAGAGAAAGCGAAGCAATTTATTCAAGGACACTTACAACAAACGAATACATGGATATCTATGTATGGTCTTGTGATTGTTTCTAATGCGTCACTTGAAGAGCAGTTGCCTGAGGCTTTATTAACATTAATTCATTCAAAATATGCTAGTCTTTCTTGAATGTAACTTATTGGTTTAAATTAACTTTATAAGCTATCTAATATATGAGTCTTTTAATGATCGTGATCTTATAATAAAAACATCTTTAAAGTAAAAAGACTAATAAGTATTATTTTTATATTGATGAGGCTTGAATAACAATAAGAGGCGATATGAAAATTAAAGAACCAGATGAGCTTATAGCGGATGCGGATAAATATGAGTCAAAAGTAATGTTTAAATCAATGAGAATAGCTTGGTTGATATTTACCATTGTACTACTTAATTTAATACCAATGCTTATTCATGGTGGAGTATTGTCATTATCTAACTTTTTGATTTTCAATGTGTTTGTTATTTGTATTATGTTATGGATATATATCAGAAAAATATTTTATACATATTCCAAGAGAAATTCACATTAAGATAATGTTACTCATAGTGTGAGTAAAAAGAATTTTAAAAACAGTTTTTCTAAAGGTATTACTTAAATTTTAGAAGAGACAACCTTACCTTAGATAATGAATACTGTGATTTAGGGAGAGTAATGATCGTTTCATGAGATTTATAAAAAAGAAGCCCTCGGATGAAGGCTTTAATAGCGATACTATATAATAATTAGAAGCAATCGATAACTAAAATAGATTAGTTATATATCAACTAAACATTAGCTATCTCTCATAGTTTACTCGTTTTACTAATGTAGAAACTTGCACTAAGTCAAATAAGTTTTTTTTGTAAAAATACTATCCTTAATAGAACTGTAAACTTTCGTTTTAATCTAAATCATAACGTTAGTTCAAGTTTCACCTTCACATGTTTAACTCTTTCACACTAATCATCAACGGACACTCCTCAGGGGGTGACTATGCGTATGGAAAAATTAACCAATGTTACTTACGGAACCGCAGGCTTAACGGCATTTTTTGCCAGTCTTTCATTATATGAATGGGGATTTGTTATCGGGATGGCGTTCAGCATGCTTCTTGGTTTAGCCACTTATTTTATGACACGCCGAGAGCAACGAAAACGCACTCAATTATTTGAAGAGCTTGTTCGACATGTTGACCCACAAAACCCAACTGAAACCCTAAAAAGGCTTGCTGAATTAATGGTGAAAGCGCCAAAGGATATTTAATGTCTCTCAAACAGAAAATAGCGGCGGTAACAACAGCAGGAGCCACAGCCATCGCGTTAGTAGTAATAGCCCATTTTGAAGGTGTACGTTATGAACCTTATCGTGATGTGGCGGGTGTTCTAACTGTTTGTTATGGACATACAGGCAAAGACATTATTCAAGGCAAGAGATACACACAACAAGAATGTGATGCGTTATTACAAATCGATTTTATTAAGACACAACAGCAAGTCGATGCATTAATCAAAGTATCACTCGATGACTACACCAAAGCTGCTTTATATTCCTTTGCTTTTAATGTGGGTACAACCGCATTTGCTCGCTCAACATTACTCAAGAAGCTAAACGCTGGTGATAGAGCGGGTGCCTGTGAAGAAATAAAACGTTGGGTATATGCGGGTGGAAAGGTTTGGCGAGGGCTTGTCAGTCGTCGAGAGGCGGAGTCAGCACTATGTCATGGAAAACTTTAATCATCATTATCGGCTTTATTCTTGCATTACTCATTACAGTCGCTGGTGGCATTTATCTCTTGATTGATAACTCATGTACTAAAGACCAAGTGAGTTTAGAAAAGCGCTGTCAGATTGCACTCTCATATCATCGGTACTAATCATGAAATACGGAAAACTCTATGCCGTCATTGCGATGGTAGGCATTATTGTGGGAGGCTATTGGGTGATTAATTGGCAAGCTAACAGAATTAATCTATTAGTAGAAACAAACAAAGAACTAACGGAGGCTCTCGAAGAACAGAAGTCTATTAATACTGACTATCAAGCACGCATAATGCGATTAAATCAGTTGGATATTCAATATACGCAGGAGCTAGCGAATGCTAAGAATGAAATTAGTCACTTGCGTGATATTAGTGAGCGTCATCCAGAGCGGGTGTACATCAAAGCCGAGTGTCCCAAAGTCAAAACCACTCCCTCCACCAGCTTGGCTTATGCAACCACCGCCCGACCTACTGACACCGCTATCCGAAATTATTGGTTACTCAGAGA
>NZ_JAABLS010000035.1:0-21317 GCF_009915195.1 Proteus sp. G2674 | reverse complement strand
GTACCTGTGCCAGAGACAATAGCAGACCCTGACACTGTGCTAACAGTGCCTGTTGTGTATATCATGATTTATTTCCTAAAATTTAGATACAAAAAAACCACATTAGTGCGGTATTTAATCTTCTAACATTGAAACGTCTATCATAAGCCCTTGTTCCATTAATCCAGAACCTTCTCGACTCGGAGGCATACTTATCCAGCCATCCTCTTCTCCTAAGAACTCGTATCGATACTCAAATGTTAACCCTCCCACATCATCAATCAAGACATAACGCTCGCTATATCTTTTGAATGTCCAAACTTCATCCCACGTGTCAGGGTCTATGTAGCTTCGTATGTTTGTATTATGAAAATACCCCATAGAGCGAGTCTTAATCATGCCATACCGATGACCACTTTTGCCTGCGATTCTTAATGAGCCTTTGCCAGCGCTCCCCGTATTGACATCATAATATTTCTCAAAGCAGACCAACTTAGCAAGAGATGAAAATTTCATTTTCCCTTGCTCATCATAAACTTCAAGACCAACTCCGTGTTGAGGTATGCTTACCTTGGAAATCGGAGCAACCATCCATTGGCTATTTAACGCATAGATTCTCGGATAGCTATCATGAGGGCCTGATGATGACGTTAGTTCATCAGGAGTTGCTTTTCTCAAAACACATATTGTTTCGAGTTTATCGGTTAATTGTATCAGCCTATTATTTGTGTAAATTTCTACACCAACCATTTCACACCACCCATACGACAACATGACTTGAGAATGAGTCATTCGCTTGTGTCTGCCCACCACCAGAGCCATTGTTCTCCCTGCGATAGATATTGTAATCAACGCGGTAATTTAACGTGTTCCCAGATATGGAGTACTCTGTTCTCTCATTAGGCTTATCTACATGAAATTCACCACTCCATCGAGAGCGATACCGTAGCCAGAAATGGCAAACAACCTCACCTCCTAAGGAAATCTCAGGAATAGTAAGAGATCCATATTGGGACAAAGGAAGGTCAAATTGCCCCAAGTGGCGCGGTATAATAGTGTCTTCTCCAATAATGAGTCGCCCTTTCTCATCATATATTTCTAAACCCATGCCCATTACCATATCCCCATTCTGATACGCATTGTGCCTTTTTTATCAAACAAACGTTTTAATATGTTTGTTTCAATCCAGTACCCCTGAGCGTTATTCCCATATTTAATTTCTTCACCAGTGCGCATATTAAGTTGATAGCCCACCTTGTTTGCATGGCTGAAATTGGTTGATTGCAATACATTAGCTATTTTTGCACTGGTAATAGTTGCATCACCAATAAAAGCTTCATTAACAACCAACTGTCCATTCTTCACGATAAACGGTGTCACCACTTTGCCATTTAATGACGATATCACTGCAAAGTTTTGGGCATTGACCAGAAATTGGCTATTTCCTTGTGCATTAAACCCTAAGCCAATGCCCGTAATGACTTTATTCCCTTTGCTATCTTGCTGAACTTTCATTGTCCATGATGCGGAAATTTTGCCATTTATGTCGGTGACCACTTTCGACGTTTGTTCAATTTTGGCTGAACTTGTACCCACTTGGCTTTCAAGGCGAGTGACTTGCTGGGCGGTAGAGGTCACTTTACCTGAGACCTCAGTCACCTTAGTTTCAAGTTGGTTTACCGCATTCGCCGTTGCATTGGCTTTCTGTTCGCTGGACTTAGGTACTTCATTCGCCACAAATCCTTTCGGTGCCACCGATTGTTTGTTATTGGTATAAGTGCGGGTGATAATTTGATGGTTAACACTTTTATGCTTAGTGAGCTGATATTTAGCACCTCCTCGCAAATAGATATATTCCACAGAACCATTCGTTAATTGAGCTGGCCCCATCACAGGGGATTGATTTGTCCATCGCCAATCAAAATTATCAATGATGCGGTTTTCAGACTGTGTTCCCCATCCAGAAGCACTCACTTGCCATTCCACAATCACGGCAAAACCTTTGGTGCTGTGAGTGGCATAGCTGGGTTTATTGTCACTATATTGCCCTAAGGTCCTAAAAACCTTAAAGGCATAACGTCGAGAAGTTACTAATGGAAAAATAATCGGATAATAGGTGTTTTCATTGAGTTTAGATAAATCTAAATCCACCACCACAGACTCCGTTAAATCGGCTTTCACTGTATCTAATTTGCTGGATAACGTTTGTACCTGAGAGGTTGCGGACATCACTTTGCCATCGAGATTAGTTACTCGCGTATTTAACGCATTCACCACACTGCTATCAGCTTTCCCCTTAAGATTTGAATTGAGCGTTAAAATCTCTTGCGTTTGTGCTTGCTGTTTCGAGGTGAGGGTTTCTAATGATTTATTAATCGCTGAAACATTCCCATTCATCCGTGTTTCCAGTGATTGTCGGGCTTTCGCTTCTGCTTGGTCGCCTGTAACACGTGCTTGTTTCTCTGCGGAAATGAGTCCTGCGGTGACTTTCGATAAATCATTACCGGTATAATCACCACGAAGTTGAGTGGCTAAGAATTGGCGTTGTTGTGCTTCGGTTTTATCAGTCTCAATACGTGCTTGTTGCTCTTGTTTAATTGCGGCTGCCTGTGCTTCTGTTGCCGTTGAAACTTGATTTATCCGCTCAGCCAGTAATTTTCCTGCCTCCTCCCATTTTTTTTCACTTTCTTCAATCGTTGCTCCATGCCTCATCAACTCAGATAAAATCTTGTCATGATTTATCCTCATCAACTCATGTAATTCAGTAATATCGATTTGGTTAGCTTTACTGTTAATTTCACCCAATAAGTCTTGTGCGAGTTGGTCTCGGCTGATTTGCCCCGCTAATTCATCAAGAAGCAACTCCGTTTGAGCTGAGCAAACACCAGAAGCCTCCACAAAAGGTGATTTGCCATAGCTGTTGATTGTTCGAACATAAAAATAATACGTATGTCCTGCTTTTAAATTCTCTTGCGTCCAGAAATTCCCTTGGCCAACTTTGTTTGTTTTGGTGATCACTTCATTTTCAGAAAGATTAGCGAGTTTTTCCTCACTAAACCAAAACTCAAAGGTATAACCCAAGACAGCACTATCACCTTGTTTTGGCGAGACGGTGAGGCTGAACATTCCCGAAGTAACATCAACCTTAATGGGAGCTGGCGGTGCTTGGATAGCAAAATCACTGATAGCGGGTGCCGACATTGCCCCCGCCATATTCGTCGCTCTAACTTCAACACGATAAGTTCCTCGTGCTAATCCGTTAATATCAACGCGCTCACCCGGCACCTGAATAGATTGAATCACTCTACCGTTTTGAAGGATATTAGCCGTGTTGTAGCGCACATCAGACGCCACATTCTGCCAAGAAAGCATACCTTGAACAATGTCACTGACGGCAAGTGGAACAAAAGCAAGATTAATAGGGGAAGCAACACCGCCAGTGGGTAAACTCACAAACGGTGGACGCTCAAACGGTTTACCAATCACATCTTCATATAAATAGGCACCATCCTCTTCCAACGTTAAAGCCACACCGTCTAATGCATGGAAAGACCATTCGGCAATACGGAATTCCAGCCCACTAATCCCCAAAGAAGGTAATGCTAAAAGCACAACTTCCCCCGGACGATAAGCATAGCCGTCTAAGTTCATCGTGAGTTGAACCCGTCTTCCCGCTTTCTTTTTGCGAAGATATTGGCGAGCTAATCGTTGGGCTTGATAAGGGCTGGTGACAAAACGATAGTCGATGTTCTCTCGAATTTCTAAGCCATCCTCTTTCACCCATTCGTCTACAATCACAGGCGTGAAATCCGTTTTTGTGTACAACTGTTCGGCATCAATAAACGTGCCATACACCGCATTGGTCGCGTCTTTTAATCCTGTTTCAGGGGTACACGTGACGGTGCCAATCAATTGTGATTCGGTAATGGTTTTTATTGCCGGCCCATAATAAGCGCCGATTTGAATACCGTGTTTTCCTGCGGTGAATGTTGGTTCCGCGTTAATACATTTGTGCATCGCCTCCAAGACACTGGATGGACTCTCATTTAAATCATAGGCGCCATTAAGGGTATATCGCGGCTCAAATCCGCCTTCTGGCAGACTCACTTTTTCATCACATAAATCGGCCGCCTGTTTAAAGCTGTCAAAGTCAATATCCGTATCAGGTACTTTTAAATAATGGCGGTAATAATCCAAAATCACTAAGACCCCATTGTTACCCCACACAGTTTGCCCAGTGCGAGGATCAAACAGATGTTTTCCCCAAACTTCACATTTCACATTGGGTAATCCATAGGGGAATTTTTCTTGGTCAAACGTGAGTGTCACACGTAACCACGCTAGACCTCGACCAATCATATCCTCTTTCCATGACGGGCAATTTTTAAGCATAAAGGGAGCGGCATCTTCCCTATCGTTATGTAATTCCCATGAGGCTTTATCACCAAAAGTCTCAATTAAATCGTCCCCTAACCAGATCTTCCCAATTTTCTCTATGGGGTGCCCTGCTAACGCTAATGCCAGTGTGATTTTTTCGTTTTCATCTTGTTCACCCGCCTCTTCTTCGGCGAAGAAAAGCAAACCCGATATCACTGTTTTTCCGACGATCACGGTTTCAGGGGCAGACGATGAACGTAACATCTGTTTGCGTTCACTGGTATCTCGATAATTCATGGAAGGCAGTTTAGGCTTAAAGATAAGCGAACCTGCGACTTGCACCGCGACGCCTGCTGCCATCAGCGCCATGCCCATCGCAGAGGTGACGCCTCCAGTAAATAGCCCCGCAATCATTAAGCCCGCACCCACGACTTTTGAAATTAATCCACCACTCCCACCCATTATTCCACTCTCCACGCTTTGATTGGGTTAATCTGCACCGGCTTCACGCCTTGTGGGGTTACGCCCCAATAATGCCTCGCCCAGACCACCGCTAAACTGTCACCGTCCTCACCTTTGAACAGTACAAGGTCGCCACGCTGAACGCGCTCAATCTCAATGGATTTGAAATAGCGTGATACGGCTTTCTCTAAGGAGCCAAATTTAGATTTGAGCAGGTTGAAGGCTTCGGCTTTGGTTTTATAGTGATTGAGATAAGGCTTTATTGGAGAGAAACCACATTGTGCGTAAATACATTCAGAGGCAAAAATACAACAATCAAATTCACCCCATGAAAAAGGGCGACTCATCGCCGCCCTTATCGTTTCTGGTAACTGGAGTGTCCAGTTTTGTTGTTTCATGGTATATTATATTTCTTATTTAAAAATGATTTCAATATGTTATGGTTAAAAAATCCTTAGCCATATTGAAAATTTCTTCACATGCCCGTTTTTGATCACCATCATAATCTTTATTATTTTTTTTGGCTAACTCACAAGCCGCTGTTGCCTTGCCTAAATTAAATGAAGACTCACCAATTTTGTATACCATCAACTTGCACTTTTTCACTAATTCTGGAGTTTCTTTATCTTCACAAACTAACTTAGCTGTACTAATTAAGATTGACTCTGCATTAGCAGCTTGAATGCTAACTAAATGAAAACAAATCATAATGATAATTAAGTGAAATTTTCTCATTTCTAATCCTGTTACTTATAAATAAATGCAGGTGCATCTTTCTTGCTGCCCCAATAAATCGCCCGTTCAGCCATTTGAGCGACATCGCGAAAGATGCGATCACCTTGTCTTCGAGATGACCACGACTCATCGGTAAATCTATCGGGTAAACCGATTGACCATCGTTCGAATCGATTAGAAACATTAACACATACGGCATTTTCTTCGCCAGACACTACATTAATCGATGTGATTTGTCCGACAAATAAGACTTCAGCAAGCAACGGTTTTCCCTCTTCACTGATGGCGACCATCATCAACCGGACTTCGCGTCCTCGACTTTGCTCATTCATCACCATTCCCACCAGCGATTTATCAAAACCGGCTAATTTAAGCTGTAATTGTGGAGGACTGGTTGTCTTATTTTCTTTTAGCTGACTGATTTCGCCTAAACTGCCCACGCCCAAATAAGTTTCCCCCGCAATAATCAGTTGCCCAACACCAGTATGCGCACAGGTGACGCCTGATTTCAAATCGAGTCTGGCGGCTAAGACGATATAAGCCCCCTCATTAATCACGTTGACCATGGCGTCAGAAAATGGATGATATTGCATTAGTACAACACCTCCTCAAAAGATAACGTGATATAGGTATACCCCAAGCGACGATGCTGAAATTTACCCTGTTCATTATCAACGAGCCGAAAAACCCCAAAAGGACGCTCAACCTCGAGCATTTCATTGACGGTAGGTGATGTTCTTAACATCGGCGAAATAAGAATAATGGCATGTCCTTGATTATCACTGACCACATCCGCCACCACCATTTTGAGTTCATTACCCACAGTTAAGCGATCCCCTTGCTGTAATACGCGCATATTGCGCTTCCAGTCCTTTGTTTCTAGCCGATTACCCAATTGACTCGGTATTGCAATACGAGGCGAACCATACCCATAACGCCCTTTTCTTATCCAGCTTGATATTTTGACCCGTCCCGACATGCCATCCAATGAAGCCACTAGCGCTTCTAACTGGCGCGATTTCTCTTCATTTAAATTATTAAATGTCAGCTCACAACGCCAACGACTTCCTGGAAAGCGTACCGTCTGGCTACTTCCATTAAATGGCGAGGTAAAGGTTTTGCTGTTACTCAATAATTGCCAGTTTTCCTGTATGGGGATCACCGCTTTTGGCCATTCAAGAATAGACATTTAAACTCCTAATGTTCTGCGTGCTGCGCCATTACTTTGAAAGTCTTGTAACATCATCGCGTGAGCTTTCTGTGCGCCTGCTTCTGTCCCTTGTTGTGCGGCTTCTTTCATTGCTTGAGCAAGTACAGCGTCACCATTTCCTGTCACCGTAATATGATTAACGACCGTCATTTGCACCCCGCCTGCACGGGCTAACGTCGGTTGCGGTGTAATCGGTATTCGCCCTGCGACCGCCCCCACAAAGCCCCCCGAAGCATAACCTTGCGCCGCATGCATTAAGCGATAGAGATTGCCGACACCCAATTTAGCCGTCGCTTCTTTGGTAAAAACAAACTCGCCACCATGTACAATCCCTTTAGGTTCGAATTTCCCGCCATGCCCCGTATAGCCACCATAAGCATGCCCTTTGCTCATCCATCCCATATCAAAGCCCATTGCCTGCCCGCCTGCTTCAATGGCTTTGAAAACCAGCATTTTCATCACCATTCGAGTGATATCGGAGATCACCGCATTGGCAAAATCTTTAAAGCTTCCTTTCCCCGTTAAAGCAAAATCGGCTAACGCATCAGACATATTATTAAGCGCATTGGTAGTGACGTTTCTGACGTTCTCCATCACATCCATGGCTGACTCACTGAAATCCGATAAGCCTTGTTTTAATCCCACCATCGGATCACCTTTCATGGCCTCTCGCTTCCTCAGTTCTTCCTCAATCTGCTGTTTAGTGAGTTCAACATTACGTTGTAAGTTCGCCAGCTCTTTCTCACCTAAATCCACACTGGCTTGCTGATACAGCACATCAATCTGACGAAGGGCATTAAGCTTTTCTTGCTCTGCGCGTGATTTTCCTATCAGGGTGGTTTCAAATTGCATCTGCTCAATTTCTTTACCGCGATCATAAGCAAATTGCGCGACCGAATTGGCACGCGCTAAGTCATCAATGGCTTTCGCTTTTTCTTTGATCGTCTCAATGGCGTTGGGATCGATTTTTAAGATGGCATCAAACTTATCTTTATTCTGTTTGATATCGGCTAAGGCGGATGTGTATTCATTAAAGGAAGAGGTAGTGCCATACCGCTGAATACTTTGCCCATCCGCAATCAGTGAGGCTTGTTTTTCCTCTAATTCCGTCAAGATTTTGGTGTACTGTTTGGCATAATCAATGGTTGATTTATGGCTGGGCTTATACGTCCGTTTGGCTTGCTGTGCCAGTTGTGCCTCAATTTCCGCTTGTAAGGCTTTATCGTAGCCTTGCATATCTGGCGTAATTTTGCGTGAAGCCAATACATCTTCTGCATTTAATTTCGCTAATGCCTTCCCTGTGGCTTGCGCTTTTGCCACTGAACGTTGCGATTTTTCAATCGATTCATCAATCTGTTTAGCAATCGCCGTGGCGGCATTCACTTGGCTATTTGTCGCCTGAAGCGTGATATCAATGAGTGATTCATATTCAATGCCTAAACTCTTTAAACTCGCCTTAAGTGAATTGATAACGGCATCAACATTTTGTAATTCGGTGGCATAGCGTCTATATTCAGGGGCTTGATCGCCCACTTTTTCTTTGAGTGTCGCCAACATATTTTGCATATTGGCTCGCTGACGCTCTAAGTTATTAACTTGCTCTGCATATGTCCCCATCGCAGCATCAAGCTCTTTTTGCTTTTCAGCTACTCGTTTAAGGTATAAATCCCCCACACCTTGTTCAGTAAACGCCTTTTCACTCTCAACGCTGTATTTTGATAGACCTTGTAAGGAAATAACCTGTTGTTTAAGTTCCTCGATTTTCTCCAATTGCGCGTTAATGCCCGATGAAACTTTGCTTAAATTCGCCACTAACGTGGCATTGCTCATTTTGTTTAACGCTTCTGTTGATGTATCAAGAGAATTGGCAAATTCAATCGATTCGAGTTTGGCTTGTTTGACATTTTCGCTGTATTCATACAGTCCCATGCCCAATGCAGCCACACCGGTCAACACTAATCCAATAGGGCCACCCGCTAATCCCATAACACTGTTGAGCGCTCGCCCCGCCACCGTTGATTGACGCCGAGCGGTCGTTAATGCACGTTGAGCAACGTTTTCTGCGGTTAATGCCTGTGTATAGTTTAAAGAGGCTGTTCTTGCGAGTGACTTTGTGGCGATAAGGTTATCGAGTGCGATTTTTTCCGCGTTAGTGCCTCTAGCAACTTGATATTCCATTTTGGCTCTATTGAGCGCCGATGTGGCGGCTTCTTTATCTGCCCATGCCTTCCTCACGGCACTGGTTGCTGCCACACTGTTTGCCTCTGCACTCTGTAATGTGGCTTTGGCTTCATTCAACGTTGTCTGATTTTTCAGATAAGTGGCTTTCGTCCATTGAGAAAGTTTTGCTACCAATGCCGTGACGGCGATCCCTTCAACCACTTTAGCGACTAACGATAGATTATCGGTAAGAGTGGTCATCCCTTTGGTAAAAAGCTGAGTCGCACCTGTACCTTGATTCGCTTCACCGATAAATTTTGTTATCGCCGATTGAAGATTAGTGAAACCTTGGCTAACCGTTGTCACGCTGGTAGCAAATTTTTTATCCACACTGTCAGCTGCACGTTCTAAGGCTTGAATGACTTTCTCTATCGTCATTTCACCGTCTTGGGCTTTCTTCCTTAGTTCACCCACACTGACACCCATTCCGTCAGCGATGGCTTTCGCTAACGCAGGGGTTTGCTCCATCACTGAATTTAGCTCTTCGCCACGTAACTGACCCGAGGCTAATGCTTGACCAAATTGAGTTAATGCCGCTTGGGCTGCGGTGGCACTCGCGCCTGAAATCGCCACGGCTTTTGAGACAGTTTCCGCGAGTTCGGCCACTTTTTGCTGACTTAAGCCTAAACGGTCGGCATTATCCGCAAAACGTTGATAAACTTGTGCTGTGGCATCCAATGATTGATAGGTTTTTTGGGCAATGGTATAAACATCATTGGTCGCTCTGTTTAGCGATTGAGTGCTATCTGTGACTAATTTCAGTCGATTCTGTAATTCCGTCCAACTATCAGCATAATTAATCACTTGCCGTACAGATAATGCACTTGCTGCGACGCTCGCAAAACGAGTAAAGAGCGCCGAGGATTTTGCGGTTTGCGATACCATTCGCTCTTGTTGTACGGTGATAGCTTGAAGACTGACGCAAATACTTTGCCCGAATTGTTCTGTTTGGCGCTGGCTACGGTTGATCGCATTTGTGAAATTTGCCGTATTCAGCGTCAAATCAATATTTAATCTACCTAATGCTCCCGCCATAAATTCAATCCTTGGTATGAACACTACAAAAGCAAACTTTCACCCTGAATAAATGCAATATTCCTTGTTATTTGCTATTGATTTAATTATTGATAAACTGAAATTTCGAATAATAGAGGGGGTTTTATGAGACTTATTCTGGCGTTATTACTACCTTGGTTACAATTTTTCACGATTGGTCGCCCATTTGCTGGCATCTTCTGCCTTATCCTACAAATCACCTTAATTGGCTGGATCCCAGCGGCTATCTGGTCGGTTTATGCCCTTTCTCAATACAATACGGATAAAAAAATTGAGAAAATGTCTCGCGGTGGTTAACGATTAAGCCCCACGGATGTGGGGCTATCGATTAGCTAATACACTCTCAGTGACGTTATCCCACACCTCTTCTTCCGTGATTTTCTTCTTCCACATCGGCATAAAATCCATCAATTCAGGCGGAGACGTTTTCGGATCACGATTTATCATCGCAAGAAGATGCGCCACTTGTGCCATCCGATAATCCTCTCGCCATAAACCAAAGGGTTGTTTGCGATAAAAAGCTTCATATTCACACAAGTGGCTTTCGGGCATTTGCTCGATTTCCGCGAGGGTTTTTCCCAATGCCAGCGACAATATCAATTGAAATTGTCGCCGTTCTCCAAGTTTTTTTCGCTATTCCCCGCTTCGGCCGTAAACACCGCATTAGAGAACCCTTGCCCTAGACGATTAAGACCTTTTAAGTCTTCTTCATTTTCACCATCAAAAAGCAGTTCCCCTTTTTCATCACACAACTTAAAGGCCAACATTCTGGCGACATCATATTCATCGTAGACACGATTTATCGCTTCATTAAATTGTTCGGGATCGTCTTCGTCTAAATAAATGTCCTGCTCTTCGGCGAGCTTGATTTTAATTTGACGAAGTTTGCGCTGAATGTAATTCATGGTGCCAACATCCAACTCTTTGACATAAAAGGTGTTGTCTAAATAGGTAAAAGGCGTCACTTTCAGTGCTTGGTTTAACACTAATTCACGCAATAAAGCGTTAGACATAATCACTCCTAAGATTTTTTATCGAGAAGGGAGAAGAGAAATAATGAAAGAGGTGAATTAGGGGTTATTTCTTCGCATTCAAATAATCACGGCCAGACAATTTAATCGAGATCCCCGAATCCATCATTTGTCCTACACTGCCATCAATATTCATGCCCGTTTCGACGGAGCCGTAATAAAACATGGAGCCCTCATCTCGTGTTAAGACCATTTTCACCGCAAATTTTTCTTTGCTGTTTTCATATTTACGCAAGAGTCGCTGCACCTCACTGGAGCTATAACGTAAGAAAAAGGTCAATTTAATTGAGCCGTATTCCGTATCGCCGGATTCATATTCCTTGCCATCACTGCAAATGGTGGTGACATCGATTTGTTCGGTTGTCGAACCGTCTTTGCTGAAACTTTTTACCGCACAAAAGTTATTAGACCATTGAATACGTTGTGCCTTAGCACTTGAAAAATCAGTGGGTAGCGTTTTATCACTCCAATCCACTTCGTCGCACAGGGTCACTTTGTTGCCATCAACCTGTGCAACAGGAAAACGTCCATCTAACTCCCCGAGTCCCGATAACATAATCATGTCATCGGCTTTCAGCTTATTATTGGCGATAGTAATGGTTGCGGGTGATAACGTCGCTTCGGTCACGGTCATCGCCTCTCCTAAGCCTGTTTGCACAAAGATCTTCGTGCCGAGGAAAGGCGTCGCTTTATGGTTCTTTGGCTTTGTCATATCCATTCCTTATTTATCTGATGAAATCATTAATTCAAGAACAAGCCGATGCAATTTGACATCCGCTTCATACCCAAAGACCGCATTCACCCGTTGTGCGAATGGGATCGCTTCAACAATCTGAGCCTCAATTTTTTTACGCAAGACCATAAGGGGTTGTGGCTGTGGCGCATACACATCAAGTTGCACACGATAGTTGTCTAAATCCGTATCCTCCAGCGCACTGTTAGGCGTGATGCTGGCAAACTGGATCACAATGGCGGGATAATGCCCTTTGCCTTCAGGTAATACCTGAAAAAAAACCCTTCCATCAACCAGCGGTGAAAGGGTCTCTTTTAATTGCTGTATCATGATCTCTACCTTGCTTTTTCAATATCCTCTTTAAGTGTTTGAACAATCACTTTAGCCGTCGCTTCCTTTTTCGCCTCAAAGCTGGGGCGCATAAACGGTTGTGCGGGCATCTTGGCAGTACCAAACTCAACAAACCACCAATAAAACGGATCATTTGGGTTCAATGCTGCACTTTTCCCCGTTGCTTGTTTAAAGGCAGACACCTTTTTACCCGATAATGATTTCACCCAAATGCGCGTTTTGACTTGCCCATTGCGTTGTACTTTCGTTTTAGAACGAATATTGCGCTTGATAGTGCCTTTGCGTCGATGAGGCACCGTTTCCTTAAGGATAGGCACTCGATGTTTGATTTCTTCTTTTAACGCCGAAGCACCTGCATTCATCGCCTTACGCGCGCTTTGATTTCTGGTTTTACGGGCAATGTCTTGCATTCGTTGAGCGAGTTCAGACAATCCACTGATTTTAATCTCACCCATCATTCACGCCCTCTTTGCACATTAATTGAAGCTCACGATGACGCTCATAAGGGTCAATAATCGAAATAATATTAAATATTCGCTTACCCCATACAATACGCATCGAAGTATCAATATCAGCGATATAGCGAATAAGAATTCGTGTTGTGGCCTCACTTTGTACTTGCTGGGCTTGAAAATATTCCCGCCCTTGATAAGGCATGATCGCTGCACGTACTTTTGTCGCATGATCCGTCCAAATCACATCATTGCCACTGATGGCATCAGGCGCTAATACTGGTTTTTGAATATTAATAGAATGGCGTAATCGTCCCGGATCCATTAACTACCTCGCCAATTTCGACAAAGCAGTAACAATCGTTCTACTGCTTTATTTTCATATAACAGAATTTCACTTTGGCTGGTTCGATGTTCAAACATATCCCCCAGCACCAAAAGCATGGCAGATTTCACTTCATAAGGGATATCATCAGGTGATTTCCAAGCCGGTTCATCACACCATCTCAAACAATAATTTAATGCGCTTTGTGCATAAAATATAATCTGCTCATCACGATCATCACCGCTGTATTCGAGATGCTGTTTTAATAAAGAAAGAGGAATGACATCTAAGATATTCATGATGTAATACGGGATAGTTACCTACCCCGACCTATTACTTAAGCACTTCTTCCAGACGTTGGGAAAGTTCCTTTAATTAAGGCTTGAGGGCGATAATGGGCTAATGCTAAACGTTCTTCACACAAAATGGTCAGCATATTTTTCACAAAGTTATCACGATCTTCTCGACTCACTTCGATAACTGCATTCATTCGATCCCATACTTGAGACGCCAAATCAAATGCACCAACAGTAAACTCACCTTGTTTTTGTGCTTTTGTTGGAACAACAGGTAATCCCCACATTACATTTGAAGTAAACGCTTGTGGGCCACCAAAAATATAACGCCCTTCTTTGTCTTTCATTAACGCAATGGCATGCCAATCACGAGGATTTAAAATAATACCAGAGGCGCTAAATTCAGATTCTGTCACCTGATAAATGGCATGAGCAATCAGGTCAGCATGCGTGTCGCCCGTAGCACTCAATGTGGTATCATAGGCAGTGGCAACATGGTTAATTCCCGTCAAATTATCCGCAGTACCGTCACCATTGAGTAATTGCTCCTCTTCCACTAATGCTAAGCCATACAATAAGCGGTTATTAACGTAAGACTGTAACTGCACAGCATCATCCATCACTTGGCGAGACGCTTGGATCCAATGAGCAATAGTGATCACATTTGCCGTTTGTTTTTCAAATGTCAGATTAGATTCTGGTTTTTGTGCCTTTTCTTTCACGGGTGCCGCGCTATTGGTAAACAATTTTTCGCGTACATATTCCAGTGAGTTACTGGAAATTCGGCCTTGTGCTAATAAATCGCGGATAACTAAACGACGCATCCCCGGCATAATAATACCCGGTACTTGCATCGGCTGAATGAGAACACCGGCTGAACTCGCATCACTGCCTAATGATTTATTAAAAGTTTTCACTTCATAAGAAGCCTGACTCCCATTCCATGATTTTGTCAGCACTTCTGCTGCTCGCTCAGAAAAATCTTTTTTCGCATTAGGATCATCAGCACTCGTTGCCCCTTTCTGCTCTAAATCAAACAGACGTTCACCGGCTTTTTTTAATTCCTCTTGGACTAAGGCTAAATCTGTTTGTAATTGCTTTGAAACTACGCCAGTAGCTTCAATTTCTTTCTTCTGTGCATCGAAGAGCTCTTGCACCTTTTTTTGTGATCCTTCGATGGCTTCTTGGATAATAGCTAAGTCAGACATATTCTATCCTTTCAGATTAAATGCATTAATTTGGTTAACAATGGATGCGACTAGGGATTGTTGAGCGTCATCGGACTCACTCCGAATAGCGGATTTGAAGCGGGAAATAAAACCGACTGCTTCTGATTTTGATAAACCGGCTGACTCTCTCAGCCAATCCTCAATATCTCGGATCGTTAATAACCCATCGATGCTCTTGAGTGATGAAACCTGTGCTTGGTCATTAGCGGGAAATGTACAAATACTGATTTCACGTAACAGGGAGATGTTTTTAAAAATACGACCTGAAGGTGTTCGCTCAAAATCATTACGCAGACAACCGAATCCGATAGAAAGCCCGTCAACCGTGCCATGCTTCATTGCCGCTTTTAGATCTTGAGCCGCACTATGACCGGGCGTCAGTTGTCCTCTTACACGTAACCCTTTTTGATCTTCCTCCATGTACTCCCACTTCCCCACAGGAAGCTCCCAGACTCGATGGTTATAAAACATAGCGACTTTTTGTTTTTGCTTATCTAAAACATGCTTAAATGCACCGGGTAAAATAATGTCACCATCGAGATCTTGATGACTAAATACGGAGGCATAACCTTCGAAAACGCCTTGTGTGCCATCTCCCGTAAATTTGATTTCCGCTTCATCAAAATTCAGTGTTTTTCTAATATCAGGCATTGAACCCCCATAAATAATTAAGCCCCACTTTCGTGAGGCTCCTTATTGAGTTGGTTAATCGGTAAATATTGTGCTTGCCGGTAAGCGACATCTCCACCTTCAAGAGGAGGATAATTATCGAGCCGCCGCATTTCATTAATGGTTCTTAGCCCCGATTCTCCCATCGCTTTCATAAACGCGGCGCGTGAAGTGGAATCGCCACGCAATAATCCATCAAGGTTATGTTCAGCATGGTATTTTCCCACTTCGGGTGGTTTTAGAAGCCAACGCGCAATGCAGTTTTCCCATCGGGAGATATAGGGTTGTAAGGTATATTGAAGAAAGCCTAAGTTTTGTTGTTCAATACCTGTTCCCCAGCTTGTTGATTTTTCAACATCACCGACTAAGTGCGGTGGAACACCAAAGAAACGCGCTAATTCACTGACTTGAAATTTTCGGGAAGACATTGTTTCTGCATCTTGAGGACTAACGCCAATATCTTGTGCTTGAAATCCCCCTTCTAAGATCCACAATCGTTTTTTAACGGGGCCACCCGCAATTTCTTTGAAATTCTCTTCAAGTTGGCTACGTTGCTCTTTATTTAATACCTTATCACCCGTTGTTAGAATTTTAGGAGACTTAGCCCCATTGGCATAAAACTCACGTTGTTGATCTTCCATCGCAACGGCCGTGCTTGCTGTCTTACATGCATAAGCAATAGGCGACAATCCAACTAACCCATTAAAACCAAACCCTTTTAAATGAAAAATTTCATGTTGTTTAAATTTCGCAAATTCATGATCACGCTGATATTTATAGATAATATTCTTCCCCTCCATGCGCACATCCATATTGGCAGACAACAGAGGAAGCAAGCTGATCACATCACCGACTTTATTTCGCTCAATCAACGCGAAAGCATTACCATAAAAGCAAAGCTGCATAGTCATTGCCTCTCGGAATTCTTGAGCCGTCATATATTGATTGGGCGAATATCGCAGTAATCGAGCCAATGGGTGACTTAAATCGACTTTGGTTCTATTTCCCTGTTTATCCGTTTCGAACACATCCAGTGGCAAACAAGCCGTTAACGTCGAAATTAAGCTAACACAACGCCAAACCGTTGATATTTGGAGTATTCGCTCATCATTTACAGAAGAATCACCAAGTGAGCCTTGCGCTGAGATAACGCCTGATTGTGAACCTTGTTCAGGTGTCACGAGTCTTCCCCCAACGAAGAAGGAAGCCAGACGCGCAAACCAACCATGATTAGTGCGCAAATCGATTGAATATTGTTTATCTGTCATCACATACTCAATGGGTTAGAGAAAAAATCATCAAGGTTGCCATTATCAACCTCACCTTCCGCAGCACCAATCGCCATTGCAGAGGCCACCACACCATCGATTCGACCGGTGCTTTTTTTCTTGGCAAAGACGCGGTTATCTTTTTGGTCAGCCTCAAGCACAGCGGATGCAGCATTCCATCTCAAACAAGGATTGGTGTGGATCTCAATCTTCTTGTCATCAATGAGCTGTTCAAACAGTTCGATAGAGTGTGGCATCCACAGCCCTGAATCTTTGGCTTTGTAATATCCTTGTCCATGCGGAGTTAAAGGAACCGTCACACCCGCGTCATCGAGTTTGGGTTCAAGGTATTTAATGCGATAAGGGTCAAAGGCAATGGCTCTCATGCTGACGTGCATCGCCATTTCAGCAATGCGTTCTGCCACAAATTCATATCTCACCGCATTCCCTGGCGTGGTATGCATAAAACCTTGCCTTACCCATAAGTCGTAAGGCACTCGGTCGGTTTTCGCTCTATCCAATAAAGTGTCTTTGGGTGTCCAAAATTCGACATAAAGACGTTTGAGACTAGGAAAATACAAGGCTAATGCGGTTAAATCTTTGGTTCCCGATAAGTCCAGTCCGCCATAACACTCTTCACCTTGAAGGTCATCGAATGTGAACGTGTTTTCACACTGCATCCATGTTTCACTGTTAATCCACGGATTATCGGCATCCACCCACTGACAAAAATTAAGCCGACGCACAATGCTTTCTTTCGCGGGCATACCTCGAGCTTGTGTCACTTGCTCGCGCAAATAGCGATCAGAAAAGGTGTAGCCCAGTGATGGATTGGCTTTCCCCCAGCAAGACTCATCCTTAAAGAGATCATCGCCTTCATCCAGTGAGCAAATATAGGAAAAGAAACTGTCGTCTTCGATAGTTCCTTCGGCGACTTTTCGTCCGTATTCATGATAGTCATAACACACACTGGTTTTATCATGGCCACTGTTGGTGATCATAAATATCAAGGCTTGCCGCCGACCTTTTGTACCCGCTCGCATCATCTCGACGGCGGTATTATTTTTGTGCTCATGAATTTCATCAATCAACGCACAATGGGGACGAGGCCCTGATTGCCCATCATCCGAACTAATCGGACGAAAGAATGAACTCGTTTTCAAATAAGCCAAGTTCCACTCTTTGCCTGTTCCGCCTGATTTGGTGATCCGCTGACTTAATGCGGGAGATTGATCAACCATTGCCACCGCATCACGAAACAAAACCATGGCTTGGTCTTTTTTCGTGGCTGCCGCATACACTTCAGCACGCGGTTCACTGTCGGCGACTAAACAATACAACCCAACGCCACCCGCCATCGGTGATTTTCCTGAACCTTTACCTGATTCAACGTACACAATGCGAAATCGCCGTGTACCATCAGTCATTTTCCAGCCAAAAATGGAGCCAATCACAAAGCATTGCCAAGGCAATAAAATAAACGGTTTGCCTTCATGTTCCCCGCCATTGAGCTTTAAGACTTTCGCGAAAAAATCGATCACCCTTTTGACAGCCTCGACATCCCAGACTAATCCTCGTTGCTCGGCTTCGTTTAAATCTTTGAGATGACGTGCACATGCATGACGAATATCAGGCCCCGCTAAGATTTTGCCTTGATGCACGTCTTGCGCGTATTGTGTTGCGGGATCAACCGAAATATTGGTTGAGCGGATCTTCCTCTTCTTCTCCACCATCCATATTCACCTTCGAGCGAGCGGCAGGGGTTAAACCAAACTCGACTAAATAACTTTTAAAACGGCGATCTGCATCGGCCAACATGGCAACAGCAGGATTCGCTTTAATTAAAAAATCCCCTGATTGCGTTTTTGTGGTGTATGTCCGCCCCTCAATGGCAATGGTGTCTCGCAATTGAAGAATATCGGCGTAGATATCACACAGCCGTTCTAATGCCAGCGTGTCAGCCACGGTTAAAACACCCATTCCATCGAGTAATAAGGTTAATTTTGCCCACGCCATTTTCCCCCAATCCGTTAAATGTTCGGGCGGGCTTGGAATTTCACGTTTAGGTTGGGGTTCTTTATCGTTGAGTTTTCGTTTTCCCGGATTACCGGTGACCACCTTCAAGTGGGTCGGTTTCGGGCGTCTTCCTGCCATCGGAACCTCCCAGAAAAAAACTTTTCATTTCGCGGTTGTGCGCACAAATGAGGGCGCTAGGTAATCAGGGCGAAAGTGTTTGAACTTTTCTCCCGCCCCACCCGTTGTTATTTCAATTTAGAATTATTTCAAATGGATATCGGGTGCATTCATGATCATGTCATTAGTGCATGTCAGTGTGACTGTGATATCAACTTGTTTACATAATCCATCAGCGGATGGAAGAACAACTAACTTTTGATTACTTAACAACTCACCATCAACACTTAATGCATGACCAACGAAGCGACCGCCACGAAATAGCTTGGATAACTTCACTTGTTTTTGATTACACAACGTTATTTATTCCAATGAGAGTTCGGATCGAGCGGAATGCCATCCGCATTACAGCCAATGACTTTGCCACTCTTTTCGATACGTTGTTTGGTTGAGTTATGATGCAGTTCGCATAAGCTTTGAAAGTTCTTTGTGTCCCAGAATAAGGCTTGAGCTTTTGCGATACGTTCTTTATCACCTGATTCAAGTGCTTCTTTAAGACGATGTGGAGTAATGTGGTCAACTACTGTGGCAGCAGTAATACGTCCTTGCTCTTGGCACATGACGCAAAGCGGATGTTCATTGAGAAATGCTAATCGCACTTTAGCCCAGCGACCACCATAGACATTGCGTTTTTTCATTTTTTTTATTCCATTACAAATTTTCCGCAATAAAAAAGCCACCAGTGGTTAACTGATGGCTATCTGTATACACCAATCAATGAATGACGTTTGTAGATGATGTCTCTCCATCGTCACGCCCCTTCTTCTACCTACAGCTGACGTTGCTGATAATGACCGAAAATAACAAAACGGTGGTATTCGTTGTTTTTGATTCTCACTATGTGCTCTCTGTCGAGAATAAAACAGGTCATAGCTAACATAGGAGACAGCGACAATGCGGCGCTTTCTGTTTCAAAAAGATATATAAATATATTTATGTTTTTCAGCCCTGTAATCTCTCTTACAGTTTTTTTTCATCAAAATCTACTGCCCCCTAACCCAGTACAAATGACGAGCAGTCACTATTATCTAAATAGATATCTGGAGTATTTATGCTCATGTCATTAGTACATGTCCGTGATATCAACTTGTTTACATGATCCATCAGCGAGTAAAAGTACGACTAACTTTTGATTACACATCGTTATTTATTCCATCGGGAGTTCAGATAGAGTGGAATACTATCTACCTCTAAAGAGACACTTACATCAAATAGATACTATATGACATATTACAATTAAATATATTTTTTAATCTACTAATATAACAGAAATACAATATATTCTATTGCATAAAGAAATAATAATTATATAATTGGAAATGATTGATATTTACTTTTTGCTTCATTTTAACCGCCCTATGAACATTAAATCATAGGGCTATTTTTTATCTTACGTCTATTAATCAAATAAAAATAAATAATTAAACACAATAAACTAGCATATATATTTACTTTAGTTATAATAATAAGTCTAACTATACCCATATGAAACAATATATTGTTAGTATTGCCCAGCCTCCCATGCTGGGCTTTTTTATTCCATGCATTCTTGTTTGATATAATCCTGCAACCCTTTAATCATTTGCTCTGACTCTGCAATTCGTTCTCTGAGTAACCAATAATTTCGGATAGCGGTGTCAGTAGGTCGGGCGGTGGTTGCATAAGCCAAGCTGGTGGAGGGAGTGGTTTTGACTTTGGGACACTCGGCTTTGATGTACACCCGCTCTGGATGACGCTCACTAATATCACGCAAGTGACTAATTTCATTCTTAGCATTCGCTAGCTCCTGCGTATATTGAATATCCAACTGATTTAATCGCATTATGCGTGCTTGATAGTCAGTATTAATAGACTTCTGTTCTTCGAGAGCCTCCGTTAGTTCTTTGTTTGTTTCTACTAATAGATTAATTCTGTTAGCTTGCCAATTAATCACCCAATAGCCTCCCACAATAATGCCTACCATCGCAATGACGGCATAGAGTTTTCCGTATTTCATGATTAGTACCGATGATATGAGAGTGCAATCTGACAGCGCTTTTCTAAACTCACTTGGTCTTTAGTACATGAGTTATCAATCAAGAGATAAATGCCACCAGCGACTGTAATGAGTAATGCAAGAATAAAGCCGATAATGATGATTAAAGTTTTCCATGACATAGTGCTGACTCCGCCTCTCGACGACTGACAAGCCCTCGCCAAACCTTTCCACCCGCATATACCCAACGTTTTATTTCTTCACAGGCACCCGCTCTATCACCAGCGTTTAGCTTCTTGAGTAATGTTGAGCGAGCAAATGCGGTTGTACCCACATTAAAAGCAAAGGAATATAAAGCAGCTTTGGTGTAGTCATCGAGTGATACTTTGATTAATGCATCGACTTGCTGTTGTGTCTTAATAAAATCGATTTGTAATAACGCATCACATTCTTGTTGTGTGTATCTCTTGCCTTGAATAATGTCTTTGCCTGTATGTCCATAACAAACAGTTAGAACACCCGCCACATCACGATAAGGTTCATAACGTACACCTTCAAAATGGGCTATTACTACTAACGCGATGGCTGTGGCTCCTGCTGTTGTTACCGCCGCTATTTTCTGTTTGAGAGACATTAAATATCCTTTGGCGCTTTCACCATTAATTCAGCAAGCCTTTTTAGGGTTTCAGTTGGGTTTTGTGGGTCAACATGTCGAACAAGCTCTTCAAATAATTGAGTGCGTTTTCGTTGCTCTCG
>NZ_JAABLS010000034.1:0-29868 GCF_009915195.1 Proteus sp. G2674 | reverse complement strand
GTACCTGTGCCAGAGACAATAGCAGACCCTGACACTGTGCTAACAGTGCCTGTTGTGTATATCATGATTTATTTCCTAAAATTTAGATACAAAAAAACCACATTAGTGCGGTATTTAATCTTCTAACATTGAAACGTCTATCATAAGCCCTTGTTCCATTAATCCAGAACCTTCTCGACTCGGAGGCATACTTATCCAGCCATCCTCTTCTCCTAAGAACTCGTATCGATACTCAAATGTTAACCCTCCCACATCATCAATCAAGACATAACGCTCGCTATATCTTTTGAATGTCCAAACTTCATCCCACGTGTCAGGGTCTATGTAGCTTCGTATGTTTGTATTATGAAAATACCCCATAGAGCGAGTCTTAATCATGCCATACCGATGACCACTTTTGCCTGCGATTCTTAATGAGCCTTTGCCAGCGCTCCCCGTATTGACATCATAATATTTCTCAAAGCAGACCAACTTAGCAAGAGATGAAAATTTCATTTTCCCTTGCTCATCATAAACTTCAAGACCAACTCCGTGTTGAGGTATGCTTACCTTGGAAATCGGAGCAACCATCCATTGGCTATTTAACGCATAGATTCTCGGATAGCTATCATGAGGGCCTGATGATGACGTTAGTTCATCAGGAGTTGCTTTTCTCAAAACACATATTGTTTCGAGTTTATCGGTTAATTGTATCAGCCTATTATTTGTGTAAATTTCTACACCAACCATTTCACACCACCCATACGACAACATGACTTGAGAATGAGTCATTCGCTTGTGTCTGCCCACCACCAGAGCCATTGTTCTCCCTGCGATAGATATTGTAATCAACGCGGTAATTTAACGTGTTCCCAGATATGGAGTACTCTGTTCTCTCATTAGGCTTATCTACATGAAATTCACCACTCCATCGAGAGCGATACCGTAGCCAGAAATGGCAAACAACCTCACCTCCTAAGGAAATCTCAGGAATAGTAAGAGATCCATATTGGGACAAAGGAAGGTCAAATTGCCCCAAGTGGCGCGGTATAATAGTGTCTTCTCCAATAATGAGTCGCCCTTTCTCATCATATATTTCTAAACCCATGCCCATTACCATATCCCCATTCTGATACGCATTGTGCCTTTTTTATCAAACAAACGTTTTAATATGTTTGTTTCAATCCAGTACCCCTGAGCGTTATTCCCATATTTAATTTCTTCACCAGTGCGCATATTAAGTTGATAGCCCACCTTGTTTGCATGGCTGAAATTGGTTGATTGCAATACATTAGCTATTTTTGCACTGGTAATAGTTGCATCACCAATAAAAGCTTCATTAACAACCAACTGTCCATTCTTCACGATAAACGGTGTCACCACTTTGCCATTTAATGACGATATCACTGCAAAGTTTTGGGCATTGACCAGAAATTGGCTATTTCCTTGTGCATTAAACCCTAAGCCAATGCCCGTAATGACTTTATTCCCTTTGCTATCTTGCTGAACTTTCATTGTCCATGATGCGGAAATTTTGCCATTTATGTCGGTGACCACTTTCGACGTTTGTTCAATTTTGGCTGAACTTGTACCCACTTGGCTTTCAAGGCGAGTGACTTGCTGGGCGGTAGAGGTCACTTTACCTGAGACCTCAGTCACCTTAGTTTCAAGTTGGTTTACCGCATTCGCCGTTGCATTGGCTTTCTGTTCGCTGGACTTAGGTACTTCATTCGCCACAAATCCTTTCGGTGCCACCGATTGTTTGTTATTGGTATAAGTGCGGGTGATAATTTGATGGTTAACACTTTTATGCTTAGTGAGCTGATATTTAGCACCTCCTCGCAAATAGATATATTCCACAGAACCATTCGTTAATTGAGCTGGCCCCATCACAGGGGATTGATTTGTCCATCGCCAATCAAAATTATCAATGATGCGGTTTTCAGACTGTGTTCCCCATCCAGAAGCACTCACTTGCCATTCCACAATCACGGCAAAACCTTTGGTGCTGTGAGTGGCATAGCTGGGTTTATTGTCACTATATTGCCCTAAGGTCCTAAAAACCTTAAAGGCATAACGTCGAGAAGTTACTAATGGAAAAATAATCGGATAATAGGTGTTTTCATTGAGTTTAGATAAATCTAAATCCACCACCACAGACTCCGTTAAATCGGCTTTCACTGTATCTAATTTGCTGGATAACGTTTGTACCTGAGAGGTTGCGGACATCACTTTGCCATCGAGATTAGTTACTCGCGTATTTAACGCATTCACCACACTGCTATCAGCTTTCCCCTTAAGATTTGAATTGAGCGTTAAAATCTCTTGCGTTTGTGCTTGCTGTTTCGAGGTGAGGGTTTCTAATGATTTATTAATCGCTGAAACATTCCCATTCATCCGTGTTTCCAGTGATTGTCGGGCTTTCGCTTCTGCTTGGTCGCCTGTAACACGTGCTTGTTTCTCTGCGGAAATGAGTCCTGCGGTGACTTTCGATAAATCATTACCGGTATAATCACCACGAAGTTGAGTGGCTAAGAATTGGCGTTGTTGTGCTTCGGTTTTATCAGTCTCAATACGTGCTTGTTGCTCTTGTTTAATTGCGGCTGCCTGTGCTTCTGTTGCCGTTGAAACTTGATTTATCCGCTCAGCCAGTAATTTTCCTGCCTCCTCCCATTTTTTTTCACTTTCTTCAATCGTTGCTCCATGCCTCATCAACTCAGATAAAATCTTGTCATGATTTATCCTCATCAACTCATGTAATTCAGTAATATCGATTTGGTTAGCTTTACTGTTAATTTCACCCAATAAGTCTTGTGCGAGTTGGTCTCGGCTGATTTGCCCCGCTAATTCATCAAGAATAATACTAGCATCAAACTCAGATTCTCCCAGAATAAACTCAGTCCATTCGGAATGATTACCTATTTTATCTACCAGTCTTGCTCTAAAATAAAACGTTAAACCTGCTGATAACCCTGCCATTTCATAGGTTTTTGAGGGATAAGGAACATCAGATAACAGCATCAGACCTTCACCATTATTGGTTTTGCTGTACTGAATTTCCGTTTTTAACGTATCACTGGTGTTTTCACCAAATTCCCAGCCTAACTTAATGCCAAATACGAGCGGTGAAGCTCTAAAGTTTACAGGTTTAGGCGGGCTCCCTACTTTTCCTGTCAGTGTTGTTTCTGGCGCATTAGTCCATACACTGGATATTTCAGACGCATTTATCGCACGAACTCTCACCTGATAACGACCAGCATAAATGCCATCAACTTCAAACCCACATGTTGATGTTCTTGGCATTGATACCCAGTTATTATTATCTCTCCGCCATTGAGCCTCATAGGTAATGGCATTATCAACTGCATCCCAATCAACACGCAGAGTAATAAATGAAATACCTTGATTAACCTGAGAATAGGATGATATACGAATGTTTTTAGGTGGTGCTTGCACACTCGGTGGAACAATGGTGATTGGACGCTCACCTATTCTTGCGCCAGAGTCAATGTGATCGTAATTGCTTGGGTTATGGATTGCGCCAGTAATAGTATATGTATTATCGCCATTATCAGTAATATTAACGACCCGATAAAGTTGTAATGTTAAATCATCAGCATCAACTGTCCAAACTGCGTTTTTCTCTGGTTCCTGTGAGTACTCCGTTGAAATTGTAATGATATTATCAGCAACCAGTGATACGGTTCTTCCCTCTGAGCGCCCGTTTGGCAGATTAACAATCAACCTATCACCAGCTTTAATATTGGCTCTGCGATCAAGTGTTATTTTTCTGCCTTCTACACGCGATATACGTCCACCATTATCTCTTCCAGCCAATGTAGAATCGGCAACAGCAATGATATGACCAGGAGAAGGTATTGCCCCCTCTAATCCTGTCGCAAAACTAATAACTCTGTCGTTAGCATTGGTGAGTAACGCCCAGCGACCTCTACGGTTAGCCTCCGTCTGCCGAGTGCAACCTATCGCTGATATTTCAGTTTTGCGTACTCCGTAACGACGCTGTAGTTTAATATCGGCCACAGCCTCAATCGCATCATTACTGTGGTTATTGGTGTCTGTGTAGGAAACTAATGCTTGCGTATATCGATTTTGCTGACTACCTCCTGAATAGGTAGGCTTACCTCCAACAATATTGGCATTAGTAAACGTTCTAAAAATACTATCTGGCATATCAGCGACAACATTAACCTTGTTATCAGCCCAAAATGTCATACCACGAAAAATAGCCGCTATATCTCTCAGTACTTGGTATGCCGATTCTTGCGATTGAATATAAACATCACACAGGAATCGAGGCTCCTTACCATCACCACCATGCCCATCGGGTACCAATTCATCACAATATTGCGCAATCTTATACAGGTCCCACTTTTCAACCTGAGAAGACTGGATCCGGTCACCACAGCCGTAGCGATTATTGAGTACTAAATCATAAAATACCCATGCCGGGTTATTGGTTGCTGCAAGTTTAAAGGTGCCATCCCATACGCCTGAATAGGCCCGATTAATCGGGTCATAATTCGTGGGCACTTTGATAAGCAAGCCACCTTTTGGGCGAACGCTAATTTTAGGGATGCGGTTATTAAATTGACGCGCATTGAAAGTAATAAACAATAGGGCCGTATTTGGATAACGCAATTTAGCATCGATAACATCAGTAACAGCAGAGATAGTAACCTTATCAACAATTCTGGCTGTATTCTGATTCTTAGTTAATCGTCGGACACGGATCTGCCAACCTGTATTTGCCTTGGGTAAGTCAATGCGGTGTGTTCGCTGGTATTCGCTGGTCGTTTTACCATCAAAAGCAGACTTTAATACTTCATTATATCCAGCACCATCTGTAGATAAGTCAATAGCATATTCAATTCTATAGCCTGTAGTATCCCCGTTATCGTGTTGTTGAAACAATTGAGGAACAGATAGTCTAATGCGCACAGCAGATAGCTGAGTGTTATTAATGCTCCGCACATAGGGCTGATCGTCTTTTAATTCCAACCCTACCGATGTTTCGCTATCTACTGATGGGATACCCTGAATGTATTCTTGGTGTTCACTACCCGGTCTAAATTCCCAAGTGACACCCTCAAAATTCTTAGTACCGTCCGCATTGCCAATCGGTGTATCATCAAGAAAAATACGAGTATCGTCTAAGCCACCAGCAATTTCACCTTCTGAGATAGCCAATAAAATCTTAGCTGTTGATTCAGAAAGTAAGCTATCTGGTGATTCCGTGGGCGTATGTCCGCCACCGCCACCACCTTTTGCACCATGAATTAATTCCATATTTCACCCATAAAAAAAGCCACATAGTGGCTATTCTGAAATTCGTTTATGTTATTGCTGATCTTCTGTATAAATACCTGCGGAAATGATTGCCCCACCTACCTCTCGCCTGTCCAGTCCATAAAGTAAAGGAACTGGATTTCCTTGCGCAGTAGAGTTTACAGCTCCGCCAAAGGCATAAGATGGTTTGTTATCTGAATCTTGCCTCATTGATAGACCTCGCGGTTGGGGTGAAAGCATCTGGTAAACACCACCAAGAGCCACACCAAGACCTATGGCCCCAATCAAGTCACTTGCAAATAAGGCAGTACCCCAAGGAGCAAATGTCGCGACACCGATCATGGCAATGCCCAACATAGTTTGAAAGAATCCTCCTCGTTTACTTCCTTTAATGATTGGTGCTATGCGGATCTCTTCTGTGGTATCAAGATGCAGCTCTTCTTCATTAATGTTTCGTTTCCCCTTAAATACAGCAAACTCCATTCCTTTTAAATGAGCATTAGCAAGAAACTGCTCAAAGCCATCATAAAGCACAGAGAGCGCCTTAATTGCTTCGCGAGGTGAATCTATATCTAATTTGTGTTCACGCCCAAATTTTGCGCCAAGAACACCATATAGACGTATTGCTTTTAGGCTCATACAAACTCTTTCCTCCGCACAATTTTTACGGTTCTATCTCGCCAATAATCGCTGTAGGGGACCAACCTGCTGAGTTGACCATAAAGATGGTGAAGTAACATACCATTCATAATCACACCAGCGTGATTAGGTACATCGGCTTGTACTTGCATAATCACCATATCGCCCTCTTTCGGCTCGCCAGTAACGTCAACAAAACCCGCTTTCTCGTAGTTATCCATATACAGGTTTTCGCCTTCTTCCCACCAGTGCCGATCAACGCTGTAATTATGTAACTCAATACCGTGTTTTTGGTGGTAGTAATCCATGATTAACGACCAGCAATCAGCATAACCAAGCACAAAAGGACGGCCTTCTAATTCGCGTTCACCTCGAGGGTAAATAATTCGAATATCACCCTCTGGACATGATGCGATCACCCAAGGCAATCCTGTCACATCACACTGTAATTTATCTATTTCGCTAGGTTGAGTCGTTACACCATCACCACAATGGCTGTGCACAATTGCTATTGGCTCACCCCAGTCCTCAGCAAGAGCGTAATCTTCTGGAGAAAGCTCAAAATGCTCTGTTGGATTATCTGAAAGATTGCTACAAGGAAAGTATTTTTTAACTCGACTTTTCTGACAGATAATTCCGCAAGCTTCTTTGGGATATTCGGCTTTTACATGTTCAAATATCGATTCTCTTAATTTTTTTGTGATCATCTCGTTAACCCCGCAGCGGGAAACCCTCCAAAATCTAATGGCTCATTCTCACCAAAGCGTTTTTTGCAATCACTAATAAGCCCACCACAACTATCTAGCGCTGGATCATCAACAGGGTTTCCTCTCTCATCAAAATATTTATTCCCTGAATATGAGCACCCATTACCACTGCGATAATCGCCTTTCATGCACCAATAACAAAGGTTATGAATTTGTCGAACGGGTATCATTACTCCCTGCAAATCAAACGGGCTAGACAGCTCGAACTCTACGGATTCGCCAGCCACCTCATTAGTTTTACGATCGATGTAATAAACCTGTTTAAAACACTCATCAGGGTTAGCGGTTGGATTACCATCAGGAAAATTTTTGGCATCAAGATAATGAGAGAATGTCTCATAAATAGTAACCTTTGCTTGCACCATATCGTCAAGCTGGAGACACAAAGATGAGATTAAGCCATCTATATTGGCAACCTTTAGAGATGGTCTCGCTGGGCTTCCGTCGCTATTCTTTGCCATTCCTTCAACTTCATAGGGCCATGCCCCATATTCATTTTCTTGCCACCAAATTGGTTTTGGCTTGATATCACCATTAGATTTCTCTATCTCTTCTGGTGTGTGAGGAAGATTGTAAGCATGGAAGCGAAGAATTGGCCCATCAAAACCACTGCCATCCACCTCAATTAATTGAACCTTATTACCCGGCTCTAATTTTTGTACATCTGCTGTGATATTCATGCGCTAAATGCCTGTTCAAACGTAGCTGACAATTTCATTACTCCGCCAGATATGGGGATCATCGATATTGAATCAGCTTTAACTCGATAAAGACCTTTTTCACCAAATGGAGGTGTCCAAATAAATGATTTTACTGTGTGTTGCCGAATGAATTTAAAAATAGGCATCACCTCATCTTTCAATCCCATATAAGAGAATGGCCACGTTTGAGATTCTGGATTAATACCATCACCAGCAACTTGTTTGTAACCATCTCCAAATTCAACTTCTTTAATACGATGCTTGAACTCACCGCTTGGCGAATCTTGTATTTGTGTTCGCCATTTAAACTCTTCCATTGGTTACTCCAATAAAAAAGGCGACACAAAGCCGCCTGATCAAATATCAGGATATTAATAAATATCCATTAGGTTATTTTATATATTCAGCCCAGAGAAACTTACCGAAGGAATGGCTGACTTACTTCGATGGAGAATTGAATATGTTAGTTAGTGAAATGGCTAAAGACATAGAGACCCTTCAAACACGTACTCTTGCTTTAGAGTATATAATTCAAGTAATGATTAGGAATATGTCTGATATTGAAAAAGAAAAACTTATTAGTGAATTAAATAAAGTATCGCATGATAGTCCTGTAACTATCGAGGCGTTTGGTATCATTCAGTCACATTTACATAATTAGTACCATATTATAAAGGCGGTTACTGTGCCGCCTTTATGCGATCTATCATGGTTCTTGCATATTTTTCCGCTCTCCCCATAAATGAAGCAAATGTTTCATTTGGGTTATAATCCTCTGTGTACTTAAATTGTAACTTTGGTTCTTCATCTGGGGTATTATTTCCCACTATCTCCGTTACTGTAATTTCTGACGTTAATATAGGTTTTTCACTTATTTTTATAGCCCCAATGCCATATCTTTTCACATCCCCTGTAATTTCCACTCCTGAAAATTTGTTTGATAACAATGGGAACTCTACTTTGATTTTCATAACTACCTCTCATTAAAAAGCCACAGAATTTGGTGGCTGTTATTGGTTTAATTCTTTAATTGTTTTTCTTGCATATTCTTCGGATTCTTTAAAATATTCCGAAAGAGGCTTATTAGCATCAAAGCTAGTTTGATAAACCAGATATGCTTTTGGTGGTTCAAAATCAGCTTCATTTCCCATGTATACATCTACTGGAATGCTAATTTCTTTATCTTCTGGACGAATACAAATATTTCCTAATTTTAATTTCATAAATACCTCTCTTATTAAATGATTATCTATTTCCTGATACTGCTTTAATGATCTTGTACAAATCACCACCTTCTCGCCCTTCACTAATAAAAAGGCTTTTAACTTTATTCTTTAACGATTGCTCAGCAGCTCTCACATCTATATTTGGCATTGCACTTTGTTGCTGTTCGGTTTCAATCTTGACGCCGCTCATATCAATTGTCACATTCACCCCACCACCAGCAATTTGAGGATTGCGAGCGATAAATGCTGTTGGCTGTGTAACCGACATTGGCGCAGAACCACCGACATGACCACCTGAAGCATAACCTCTCTTTCCTGCATCCATTAGTCGATAGAGATTATCTACACCTAATCGTTGCGTTGCTTCCTTGGTAAAGACGAACTCGCCTTTATGCACTACGCCAGCGGGGTCATATTTACCACCACCGCCTGTATAACCACCACTTGCAAACCCAAAGAAATTACCTACCGCATTACCACCAAATGCCGCTTTCATAGCATTTAGCATAGCCATCTGCATTAACATCTTGGTGGTCATTTCTAAGAATGAGCGAGTGAAGTCAGCAAAATTAGCTTTGCCCGTCAATACAAAATCAGAGAGACTGTTACTCATGCCTTGGAATGCTGATTGACTAATTTGAGCTACGTTACCGTAAACGTTTGTTGCCTGTTCTTGGAATTCAGCAAAGCCTTTCTTGACGCCTAACTCCCAGTTAGCACGAATAGAGTCTTCCTTAGCATAATACTCCTCTAAGGCTTTTCTCTCGTCTGGTGATTTAGCTTTCTCTAGTGCAATGTCTCGTTGATACATGCGGTCAGACTTACCAGCTCCCAACTCTAAGGCGCGACTTCTGGCATTAATTTCTTCAACACGTTTAAGTTGTTTATCTAACTCACGATTATGTAACTCCTGAAGCTTAACCTCATCACCAGCTATGGCCAATGCTTCTTGAGAAGCAAGAATGTAGTCCTTTTTAGCAAGCAACGCCTTTTCGTCCTTGGTTAACTGTCTTGTTTTCTGAGCCTCCTCAAGGATTGATATTTTCGCTTCCATATCCCAAAGTTTTTTACGCTCAGAGCTAATCACATCACTGACTGTTTTATGCTCTTTTAGCACCTTTAATTGTGCTTGTAGGGATAATAGGGCTTGATTTGCTGATTCATCTACTCTAGTACCATAATCTGGTCGGTAGGTTGGGGTTTTACCTTTACCTTTGGCTTTTTCTTTCTCGTAACGCTCTTTCTCTCGGCGGATGGCTTCATCTTTTGCAGCTTGAGATGCATCCGCATTATTTATTATCTCCTTGAGTAGTCTTTGGTGCTTTTCCTCTGCGGTTTCGTATTGTCGCTTTAATTCTTGATCGGCTCTAAATTGCGCCTTTTTACGCTCTTCCTCATCTCTTGCGGCTTTTTCACTTGCATTTTTTATAGCGATTTGAGTCTGTTTTTCTTTTAATAGAGCGAGTTTACTTTTAACTTCATCTGGCATTAATCCAGTCTTGTTATAATACAGCCCCTTGGAGGCAGGGTTTATTTGAAACTCAATCAGAGCTTCTTCATACTCTTTGATTTGCTGCTCTAGAGTATTCTCTCTGCCGATGTCTAGCATTGCATCCCATGCGCTACTAGCCATGTTTTTAACCCCTTCCCACGCTCTCTCAAGGTGGCCTAGATTTTCCTTTATCTGTTTGGTTCGCTCATCCATAGCATTGGCATATGATTCCATAGCCATTTTAGCCGCTTCTTGCTCTTTTCCTTGCGTCTGAAGTGTGGTTATTTGTTCTAATTGGGTAGCAGTTAAAAAATGTAATGATTTATCTAATTCAGTGACTGCTTTAACTGGATCTTCTTGCAATCTCTGAAATTGCTTTATTGTCTCATCAACCGATTGACCAACGGCTTTTTCCATAGCAGCAGCGGTTTTAGATACCATGTCAACATCTCGGCCCAAGAAAGCACCAGAGCCAACTACTTTTGAAATAGTATCAGCCATTCCATACTGAGTTATCCCATTCCCCGATAAGCTTCTAGCCAAAGCATCCAGCTGTGCAGCTGTTCTTCCTGCATAACCACCAGTAAGAATTAACTGCTTATTATACTCGCCAAATTCTTGCGACCCTTTATACGCGGCTAACGCCACAGCTGCCGCAGCACCAGCAAAACCAAACATAGCAACTCTTGCAGGGGTAATAAGTGATGCTAACGCTTTTAGTGAGTTACCGACACCACCAAATGAGTCCTTTATTTGCCCCCCTTGTTGTATCATCACCATCCAAACAGGCATTCCTGATGCTAATGACGTAACAATATCTGTCATTTGGGCTGGTAGTTGTCGCATAGCGTTTCGATATTGACCAATAGTGATTGAGCCATTTAAGAATGCTTTTTCTTGCTCTTTTAGCTTGTTGATCATCGGCGCGGCTTGTTGCGACACGCCAAGTTGAGCCGCTTTTAGCTCTAAAATCTCTGTCCTCGTTTTTCCTATAATTTCAGTTTGATTTTTCAGTGAATTTAAAAAATCATCAGCAGCTTGCTTGGCTCTATTTGTTGCTGCCTCTTGAGCTAACAACGCCCGCCCTTCAGCAGTAAGGGACATATTAACTCGTGTTAATTTATCTCTAGTCTGTTCAAGTATGGCGTTATAGTCTGCAAACTGATCCTTTGGTAATATCCCTTTTTTATTTGCCTCTATTAATTTTTGAGTGGCTTTATCAAGCGCATCAAATGCTTTATTGGTTGGATTTATTGAATTTAATAAGTCATCAAGTTCTTTCTTTTGCCTCTTTATCGCGTCGGCTGCTCTCTTTTGATGATCAACCCCTCTATTAAACTGGTCATTTAAATTTCGCGAAGAACCGCTTACCTTTTCTGCCGTATCGCCGAATTCCTTTAACTTTTGTGTGCCACGCTCCAGATCTGACGTATCAGCCTTTAATGATATTGTTGCTATATCTGCCATTTAATTTCCTCCAGATATAAAAAAACCACCCGAAGGTGGCTTGTCTATTTTCGATAAAGTTACTTTTGACTATAAATATTTATTCTTGGCGAATAATCCATGAATATCTCATATCCATTTTTATTTGGTTTTGTAAGAAGAATCATAGTCAGAAATTCATCATCACTCGCTAACCACATGTGAGTATTCCCCTCTGTGTCTTCATCGGCTTTTCTAGCTAAATTAACCTCTTTCACAAAGTCATTTTTATTAACTTTTACATTACTAACTTCAACATAAATAGGGAATTTCCCATCTATGCACACACTAGCCTTTCCTACCGCCTTTACTTTTATCCCAAATGAAAAATCATTAATGTCATAGCAAACACTCCCTCTATCATTTTTATAAGTATTACTAGGAATATTTGGTAATTCTTTTGTGAAATCAATGGAACCTAAGGATGTTAAATATTCTCCTGTTTTTTCAATTCCCGTCCATTTAAATCCTGATGTATCATACTTATACTGTGCGCTACCTTTTCTGAATATTGGTATCTCAACATACATAACATCTGATAACCTTAATGTTTCCGCAACCTCATTAGAGTTAATGAAAAAAGCAAGGTTCCTTTCATCATTAAGTCTAACAAATACACTTTTCACCGCGCCATTGCCATACCTTACCGCTATTTTGCATAGATTGGGGTTGTCGCAATCAAATCTGCCACTGAGTAAGTGTAAGCCAGCTAAACTCGACGTGGAATTATTATCGCTGGATAAGAGAAGTAACAACTCGTTATCTATATCTTTATTTATTGGCATTGATTGAAGCGATGCCGTATAGCTTTCAGATCCCCTCATCTCATCAAAATGTTTTTTGTATTCCCATTCAGCAATGGCATTTGAACCAATCAACAACAACGCTACACCAAGTAATAACTTCTTCATCCCGTCCTCTCAGTTCTTTATTTAGTTTTCTTAATGTTAGCTGAGTGTAGTCGCAAATTGAAGCAAACAAAAAACCTGCCGAAGCATGTTTATAGAATTATGATACCAATTCTGATGAGAACAATCTTTCTAAAAACTTTTTATTTATTAAATATTCTATATTTTCATTTAGATATAAAAATGAATACTTTATGTCTTCTTTATTATTAATTAGCAAAAAATTATCTAGTGACGACTGCACTGAAACGAGGTCATTACATAGATTTCTGCTTTTTTTCTTTTCAAAAATCTTGGATGAATCAATGTATTTATAGCTTTTTGATACATCAATATCAGCCTTGACATTGTTATGAACGTAATTACATGCATCAGAATATACCCTAGTAAGTGCGCTAACACCGTCTACACCTTTATATCTTTCTTTAAACTCACTGAACATCCTTGTAACACCGATCTCATCATCATTATCTTTGTTCAACAAGAATCTAATTGAATTTTCAATGCATGACCTTATATTAAAATAAAAGTATCTATCTTCATTTTTTTTTATTGCTGAAATACAACCTAAAAAATCATAGATGACGCTTAATAAGTGTCTATTACCTCTCAAAGATTTTTCGTGAATTATCTTCAAAAAAATAGACTTTTTTACCGCTGATATTAACGAGTCAACAACATATTGGTCAGGAATTACTTTTAGGTCTTCTTTGAACTTGGACACTGTTCCCAACACGTTGTAAGGGTCAATAGTAAGGAAGTTACTCACCCCTAAACCCCTTTATCCACTTTGAGATACTTTCTGTTGTAGTATTTTTACCTTTTCTCTTTTTATTTTCTTTCTTTTTCGCTTCTAAAGCGATATCGTTGATTGGCAGCTGATCTAGCTTTTCATAAATGATATTGACAACAGTATTTTTAGCTGTGAAATGATTTCCATCAGAATATTTTCTAACTATATCTTTCGCAAGCCTAGAGAACATAAGGGTTCTTGAGGATACAACGTATCTTTTATATTCTATCTTAAATGCATCTTTAATAAATTCACTCAATTCAAAATTCGACTTAAAAATTTCTTTGGAAAATATTACTAAAGATAGAAACCCGATCATAAACTCAAGCGATTCAGAATCTTTTAGTTCCATTAATTTCTTTTTAGTTATTAATTTATTCTGATTCATCATCAACCTCTTTAAGCTTAGCCTCGAGTTCCGTACATATTCTATCAATGATTTCTTTAGACTGAGAATACGCTGACGCAAAATTTAATTGCTGACCAACCTGTAAATCCCTAACCTTTGAAAAATGATTCTTGAAGAAATATAGATCCCTGATTCCTTTTTCGGTTTCTATAGCCGTCTTAATTGCTCTGGTCTTCTTGGTCAATCTTTTTGGTGCAGTATCGGTATAAATAACACCCAACGGCTTTATTGTAAGTCTTTGATCTCTAGCCAGCTTAGAAACAATTGATAGCAAATTGTTACTCCCTAATACTGAATACTGATCTATTCTCATTGGCATTATATAATGTGTAGATGCCATTATGGACGCTTCGGTATACATCGAAATGGTAGGCGGACAATCAATAAAAATATAGTCGTAGATTTCTCTTAACTTATTGTCTTCAATGAAATTTCTTATCCTAATCAATCTAATTGTATCTACCGTGTTATGCTCAAACATTATGTTTATATCACCAGGGATTATATCTAGATTTGGATATACACTGTAAATAACATCTTCTTTTTTTAATACTGCATCTTCATCATATATAGAAGCATTTACTTCAAATATTCTCTTGATTGTCTTTCTTTGTTTTACTAAAGATAAGTACTCACTTATTTTATCATGCTTACCCATAAAAGATTGTGTTGCATTAAACTGAGGATCAATATCTATTATTAATACTTTTTTATCCTTATAGTTTGCTAAATACTCACCAATACTAATACATAGAGTGGTCTTTCCCACCCCACCCTTCATATTAATAAAGCTAATTACAGGCGCATTCATGTGCAAGCTCCAAAGAAAATATCAAAATATATTACAGGCACTAAAAAATTTTACATTCCTGTTTTTTATACAGTAACAACAAAATAAAATGTGATATTAGTCACTTTTTACCCTCATTCATCTTCTTGATAGTTTCCATGAACAGTTCTTTGAACTTTTCAGGATCAAGCTGTGACAACTCGTTTAAGTTTTTAGGGGTGTTATCCTCATCCACGGCAGACTGAAGAATCATAACCATTTCAGCATTAAGAGATCGCCCATTCTTACTTGCCCTTTGCATTAACTTTTCCTTCAGAGTATCAGGCATTCTAAGGCTATAAGGCGTTATATCTCTTATTCTCGTATTTTTTTGTGACATACAACCACCAGTAAAGTCATTGTGATATCACAATATAGTCAATTATTCGTTGACTATATAGATTCACATTGATATCTTTGTGATGTCACATAGACACATAAAAGGATGAAGATATGAATACCAATAAAAAAACAGGAAAATTTCAACTCAGATTAACAGAGGTGTTAAAAAGTAAAGTGGTAGAACTCTCAGCGAAAGATGGTATTTCGCAAAACTCAATAGTTAATCAAGCGATAGCTTGGTATGTGAAAGAAAGAGAAAAACGTGTCAACTAAAACAGCGAAGCCCCAACTATTTGCGGTAGCTAGGGCTTCTAATTTGTCAGAAACTACGGAGTAACCGACATGACTAGTGTATCAACAATTAACGTACCTTTCCACGGTAACAACCTGTATGTAGTAAATTTCAACGGCGAACCATATGTACCAATGAAGCCAATAGTTGAAGGCATGGGGTTAACTTGGCAATCTCAATTTGAAAAGCTAAAACAAAGGTTTAGTAAAGGGATCACGGAAATCGTGATACCTTTAAAAGGCGGTGAGCAATCAATGCTTTGCCTAGCTCTCCGTAAACTTGCAGGCTGGCTTCACACTATCAGCCCTAACAAAGTCAAACCAGAGATCCGCGATAAAGTAATCAAGTATCAAGAAGAGTGTGACGACGTACTTTATGAATATTGGACTACTGGTGAAGTTAAGAAAAAACACAAATCAACTGTTCAAGAACGCAACCCATTAAAGAATGCTGTTAATCTACTGGTTAGTAAGAAAGGCATTATGTACCCAGAAGCCTATTCTCTTGTTCACCAGAAATTTAATGTTAGTAGCATTGAAGAGCTAACAGCAGATCAGATACCCGATGCGGTTGAGTATATTCACAAGTTCGTTCTTGAGGGTGAATACATTCCTAAACAGGAAGAAAATATACTTTTTGAGCCAAATCAAAACTCAATCACTGTAACCATACCCAAAGAGGGAAGATGGTTGGTTTCTTATAAAAATGAAAAGCAACAAGTAGTTAGCGTTGATGGTCATAACGTTGTCAGTGTTGAATACATTCAAAAATTACAACGTGACTCTAATGCGCTTATTGAGTTACTGCAAAACTTCCGTCTACGCACCCAAGTTATGCAAGGTGAGAAAAGCGGAGATATTTTAAACACTCCGTTAATTGCATAACAATAGTAGTAACGCCCAAGGACGGGCTATCAATTCTAACGATTCGTTATAATCAAACTATATCAATAAATTACACAAGATAAGTTTTACAACTTTTGTGTAAAACCCTTTAGGAGTCGCTCAATATTTGAACTACAAAACTTTTGTAGTTACCTACAATTATTTTGTAGGTCGGTCATTTCAATTTAGAACAATCAAACAATATCAATAATTTGAGATATTCAGGCAACAAAAAACCCACCGGAGTGGGTTAGTTTGAATCTGTTTCTGATTTCTTTTTTATCTCTTTTTCTTTTGCTACTTCTTGAAATACATTGTATGTGTTGACGTTAAATAACGAAAATGACTCTATTTGCTCATAAGGTAAGACATGTCTAAACTGGAATACTGATAACGGCTCTGAGCTGAAGTTTATTCCTTGTTGCGCGTAGTGATCTGTGTAGTTGTGCTCAACATGGAATGTTAATGTATCTTTCTCTCTATATCCTGACATGAACGGTATTAACACTAGCGTATTGATATCCATTCCTTCAAACCTGATGCCATCAACCATTCCAACATAAACCTTTCTAGACTTGAGAGTCACAAAAACCAGTAAGCCATCATCCATTCTTTCAAATGACTCCAGTAGCAAACTTTCAATGGCGTAAACTTTTGCTACTTCCCTAAAGTCTTCCATTCTCTTTTGTAGGGATTGATTTCTTTTTTTAACATCAGCAGTCTTTCCGATAGATATCAAAACAGTAAAAGATAACCACAAGATAGTCCAAAAACTCATACCAGAAACTCTGATATTGAAAATAGAGTCTACAAATGTGAAAGGCTCATACCAACCAAAAAGATAAGATGGCGCATTCAATATATACATAATAATATAAAGGCCAATGGCAACCACAACAGATGCCATCAGCCCTTGTATTAAAAACTCACCGCCTTTGAGCGCTACAAAAAAGTACGCGTTCCAACCAACAGAATTATTCAGTTTATATCTTGACGGCAAATGATTATCTACATAGTTATAGCCACAAACCAAGACGAGAACAATTACAGCAGCCCACACTAAGAATTACCGCCCTTTTGTTGACTGTAATTTTTCTATGTTGTCTTTAAAAGCCTTCTGGACAACTATACTGTTAGGATTTAGTGATATCGAACCATCACGACCAACAAAGAAATTATCTTTATTGTCTAAAGCCTCTTTTTCGTCTTTAGATTTCTGATCGTTACCACCAATAATTGGATTGGTTATTTTTTCAACTGAGAGAATTACACGAAGAAATTCTCGAATTAACTTTTTCATAATCCCCTCCGTTATTATTTTGTAAGTGAAATGACTATACAATGTGTATAGCTATATTTTTATGATATCAGAAAGGTATCACTTGTCCATAACTTGATCCACATTTTATTTACTAGGTCAAGCTTTAAGCCAAACTAATTACTATGTGCTGCATTCTTGCTCGCAGCCTCCCTTTATCCTCTCTTCCTACTCACCAACCGGCGTTTACCACTGATCAGCTCATTATTATGACCTTTTATGCATTACCTCTAACGCCTTAGCTTCCATAATGCGGATATCGCTAAAAACGGTCGCTCTATCTTTGATGTTGAGTAAGTCCATTATTTGGTTTAATGGGTTGTAATCCAAGCCAGTAATACCATTCATACCTACGCGCCACTGTGTATTCATGGCTGAAAATACTTGATACGAATCCCAAACATCAGGCCACACCTCAACATCATCAATGTCAGGCGGAAAGCCAAAAGCTCGCTCGAACTCAGCCGATTCTTTTGAACTCATTCCGCCATACATCGCCTCGGCGACCGTTAGGAGTTTTTTTCGCGGTTACCTAGCAGCTCGTTGTAATATGTTGATGAAATAGCACGAGAGGCTGAAGGGTAGTTATCTAACAATATGTTTAAATTTTCTTTGTTATATGGCTCTTCGATCGCCCAGTCAGCAATAATCTGCTCAAAGAACTCAGAAATCGGTTTTTCTCGCATTCCATCAAGCTCACTTACTGAGTGATGTTTAAATGTGAATGTAACTACTTCTGGCTTTTCTTTGCCGGCAACAGGAATTTTAACGTTAGCTTTGAAGGTTGGATTTGGGACGAGTGTAAATTTAGGCATTATTAGTCCTTAAAAAGCCCCTGACTCGGGGCTGTTGTGAGTATTTATTGATTAAGATGCGTTGGTATAAATCTGCATTTCAGATTTAAGTGAGAATCGCGCTGTTACGTTTTCAACTTCGTTGATAGCAGTGTTTGGCACACGCTGGAATGAAATTGAAGCTGTGTAATAGCGATCTTCTTCTGCGCGTTTATTGAAGAATCGGATTGCAGTAACTTGCTTACTGTCGTCCAATTTTGTTAGCAATTTACGGATAGGCAGCTTAGCATCGTGAGCAAAGGTATAAACCTGTACAACACCATTTTTATAGGTATCGATAGTTTCTGCCTGCTCATCTTCAAGAAATTGAACCTCTTGAGTTTGCTGTTCCCCACCTTCTGTAGAAAGTGTCATTACCTGTGGCATGACTTCCCATGACAATACTTTCTTTAATGTTCCTGTACCGCCACCAGCAGGAAACACATTTTTATCACTTGTATCGACACCTTCTAAGGTGATTTTAGATTCAGCGACACTTGCAACACGGAAAGCACCCGAAGCTTTTTTCCAGCCAGATGTAACATGAACAATATCGCCTTTAGCAATGTCACCCACATCATCAACTGTTAGTACGGCTTCTTCGGCATTAGTTGCCTCGGTAATTTTAATTTCGTCATCGTATTTACTTGCGACGTAAACACGCGACCCATTAGGAATGTTATAGGCCATTGTTAACCTCTATTTTAGGTATAAAAAAACCGCAATTAAGCGGTGTTATCGGATTGCATTACATCGATAGGATGCACGAATAGGAATGGTATAATTTGTTTCATCTGAAATTGGAGGGAACTGGCTAGGCTCTCCGTTAATGTAGATACCCTCCCCTAATGTTAATCCATTTTCTAATCTGTTTTTAACGTCATCAGCAATAGTTGATATCTTAGCGTCCCCACCCCCTACTTTCCCAACTACGTTAATTTGGATAACACCACGATAAACAGGCATATCCAGAGATAACCCGATGTTATCCGTTTCTGCTGGCATGACATGGAGTTGAAGATAGGGATCGTTAATATCATTAAAAGGAAGATTGGGCCATGCGATTTTAAGATTTAAATCCTTGCCAATGCTCGCCACCAGCTTTCGTATTTCAGTATTAATTGTCGACTGATTCATGATTTAGTTTCCGATACGGCAGAGTTGAAAAACTGACTAAATTCCTCAGCAGTCACAGCAACCATACCGTTAGGTGCTTGTTTCGAATGCCCCATTTCAAGGCGGTAAGCATAAGGCACATTGTTTGTGAAATAGATAGCTTTCATTCCTACCTTAAATTGTTCAATAACAACGTTGCCTAACGCCTTTGTCATATTGCCTGACTTATCTATGCGCCCCGTCTCGCCTTCCGCTGGGGCATCAAATGACACCTGCCAATTACCTCTAAACCGCCCCCCTGTATAACCAGGAGGAACATAAATATCCATAGAGTCATTAACACGAACACGCTTTTTTAATTGACGTCGCTTTGGTGTTAAATTATTAGGATCTTGTTTTAGATATTCATTATGTTCAAAAACTGCTTTATTGTAGTTTGAGGCAACCCTATTAACTTCCCATAATTCAGGATTTCCAACAGGTGACATATCAACAAGCTTCGCTAATATTTTAAACCCTGTATTTTTGACAACCGTTTCAATATTTGCGTTAGATTTGTCGATAAAGATATTAATCGACTTCATGAACTGATCTGACATGTCACGCCCTCAGTTGAGACTGATAGCAGATAATAATATCAGCGGGTTTAACAGGGTTCGGTTCATGAACGCGCAACCAAACGCCATCGACAAGCACCTTATCCCCTTTCTGAATATCAATATCTGGAGGAAGTATCATTTTAATATCCGTAGAGAGAATAAGCGTGCCATCGATTTCGTAAGGTTTATATTGCGTTTTTACCCCGACAACAGAAAATAACGTTTCTAGCTCAAAGTGTTCCTGCCCCTCATCATCAACCCAATGCTTACCATCACGCTTAGCCTGATAGGAAACGCCATATTTTTTCAACATCCTTAATGCTGTACTCTGCCCACGTTGATAAATGTTCATGGCTACCTCATTGCAAATGTATTAATGGCAAATCCATCCGAGACATCAATCAAGCCAGACAATAAACCTTTTAACCAAGGAAAGTTTGGTGCGCCAGTATTAGTGCCTTCGGCATATTGCACAGTAATAGCGCCCTCAATTCGCTCTGAGGTGATTTCAGCGCCTAACGTGGGCTGTAGGTCATTTTCTACTGATTCAATCGCTAAACGGCATTGAGCTTGGATTAATTGCTTTGGTATCTGATCGCTTGGGATGGCAACACCGTCGCGAGATAGCCCTGAGCGAGGGAAAGATAAAGGTTGATTTAGGTTAGTTCGTTTACCTAACCATTTTTGCGATTCAAGATAATCCATCGCCGTAATTAGTAATGCCTCTAGTCCACTATCTGCCAAAGTGATATTTCTATCCTCAGCGTATTTCTTCAAATCATCCACACTTGCGTAGCTATTAAATATTGGAGAGTTCTTATCAGGATCAATCATGCTCACCTCAAAAAAAAGAGGGGCACAAAGCCCCTTAAATTACTCGTCTGGAGAAGTTTTTTCTGTGAATGTAATTGCATCAGTATTTTGTGCAACACCATCAACAGTGGCTGTGACAATAAATTCACCCTGTGAATCAGAAGTTAATTTCACTGTCGCACCACCAGCTTTGCCCGTCTTAGATGAAGTAACGCTTAATTTGCCACCTGTTGTAGACCAATTAACGGTAGCTCCTTCGACTGGAGAGCTGCCCTTGGTGTAATTAAGAGTGATCGTTACTGTATCTGTACTGTCAGCGATAGCGGACGTTTTATCCGCTGACAGGGTTACTTTCCCTCTTCGGCAGTCAGTTTAATCATGACGCCAGCGGTTAATTTGTTGCTAGTGAAATGCTTCTTCCAGTTACCTGCGGTGCCTAACTGTGTTAAATCAGGGTTTTTTCCTTTTGATTCATCCCAGCTATAGCCCAGAACGCCAACGTTAACCACGCCTTCACCACGATAACCAACTTCCAAGTTCTCCTTGTCATTGATTTCATAAGATCGGAAAGTCGGCTCTTGGGATTCAGTGATAGTCACAGCACCCGGCACTAAACCAAAGATGGCATCTACTGGCGCTGTATCCGTTACCAGCACAGGCTTACCTAATGTGCCTGGCTGTCCACCGTAGATAACCACACCCGCTTCTTCATACACTTTGTTGTCAATGGCCTGATCAACAATATCGAAGTAGGTGGTTGAGTGCATAACAAACAGATTTACGCGGTTGAACTTATCACCATATCTGCGTAAACCTTTGGTCAGTGTTTTCTTGCCATCTGTCGCAATATCCGCAGTCACCACCATTTCTTTGTTATTGCCAATAGCGGCACCTAAAGCAGCTAAAGAGTATTTGATATAACCCTCTAGTGAAGCATCTGCCGCATCGGTACCCACTAACTCAGAGAACTCCGATACATCACGGCCACGGCGTTTAAATGCTTCTTCTGTCGTTGCATAAGGACCATATTTCCAAGGTGCTTTTACATCAACAGATTCGCCCGCGCCGATTTTTTTGTTCTCTACAGATGCTGTGGAGTTTACATCACGATGCTCAATCGAACCGCCGATCTGATAAAATGCACGCTTACGGAAGTCCCCCTCAATAAAAAGGTTATCCAGCACAATTGCGCCGTTTGATGCCTGATTAAATACTGCTAAATTATCTTGACGGCGTTCTAAAAACGCAGTTTGTGCTAAATCGTTATAAATTACTAAATCATTATTAGTCATCGTAGCCATTACTTATATTTCCTTACTCTTTTGGAAGTTTTAAATATGCGTCACGCCCGTATCGGCGAATATAATCAGCCTTGTCACTGGCGGACATTTGAGAACGTTTAAAATGTGCACCACCTTGTTTATGTTTCCCTGCATCTGTACCAGAGGCTGCGGGGAATAAGTGAGGAGCACTTTCTTTTAGGGATTCAATCCATTCAATAGGTGATAATGGCGTGCGACCATCTTTGCCCATGATTGGATTGCCATCTTCATCAACGGCTACGGCCTGACCTTCATCGTTGATCTGAAAAATGCCTTTGGCACGTAAAATTAAATCTTCTTGAGCGCTGGTTAATGCACCCGCTTTCCCTGCTGCAAAACGAATTTCATCGCCTAACACACGAGCACGGAATTTATTTGCAAACGCCTCTGCCTTTTCAGCTTTAGAGCTTGCTTCTTTTAACTTCTTGTCGAAATCACCACGCAAACGCTCAGTGCGCTTATTGAGAACCTCGTCAATCTTGCCATCAGCAATGAGCTTGGCTTCTTCGTCATTCTCAAAGCGTTTAAGCATGCCCTTCACAGTGTCTGGGTCAATGCCTTCAAAACGTTTCAGGTTATCGCCTTGCTCTTTGAGCTTGCCTAGCAACTCACTGTTTTTAGCCTTTAGCCCTGAAACCTGCTGGTCGATAATAGCTTGAATTTCTGGAGTGATTTCCGGTGTTCCACCACCTCCACCTTGCGAACCATCATCAGCCTGTGAATAATATTTGCGTTCGATATTCATAAATAACATGTGATTCCCCTTGGGATTAGATGCGCCTAGCGCGTTGTAATAACTCAGCCCTGAGCTGAGTTTAGGTAATAAAAAAGGCCACCGAGGTGACCTTGTTAAATGGTTTATTGATTAGCTATATCCAGCCTCTCTAAATGCATGCCCATCTATCTCTCTAAGTCGCTCTAGTGAAATAAACTCTCCCTTATCGGTATAAAACTCAGAAGGATGCATACCGCCCTCTTTCATTAGTCTGAATCGCGTTTCTCCGAAAACTTGACGCTGTCGCCATTCAGGTTGCCGTTGTATCCAATCAAGAAAATTGGTATCTGCTGGCACCTGCCCGTCCATTGAGGCACGAGTTCCTGCGTCCATCTCATCTAAATCGATACCTAATTCACGCCACGATTTGGTAACCAGCGTTTCTGTTGAGCGGCAATTGAAGTGGATTTTTCCGGGGCCTTGTAGATAAGGAACTTTATGACCAATAGGCTTACCTTCCAGCGTGTATCTCAACCTATCCCGAATAATGCAATCGTGAGATGTTTTATTATCGAGGGTAGATAACCATTGTTTACAATCAAGAATGTCTTTATTGGCATCAGCAAACTGATCTCGCGCTGTTGCTTGTAAATGGCTAATGGCCGTTTTAGCTATTGTCGTCGCATTAGCTCGGCTTAGTTGCAATACGCCATCCTTATAACCTTGGTTTGCATGTCCTCTGATTTTACGTCCGATTTCTACCGCACTATCACCATTTAAATAACCATTCCGAACAGCGTTATTTATGCGTGTCATGCGATCTGATTCTAATCCATCAGCCCATTCAGAAAGTAATTTCCCTTGAAATGGGCGAGACATGACTGAGGAAAATAGCATTTCCTCTGTAATGCTCATTAGTGGATATTTGCGTAGAACAACATCAGGTAGTAGAGCATCAAACAGTGATGGGTAGTAGCCAGCCTCATATAATGCATGCGCTCTCATTTCTTCTGTTAACAATGAAAAAGCACTATCAACTGCACGCTTATTAATACTTCTAACGCTGGACAGCAACGACTCCAATCGCCTTGCAGTGAAACTATTAACATCGATGGAGGTATCATCTAAAGACACTATAAGTGAAGCAGTTAATTCAGCATCAAACTCATTAAGTGCCTTTATCATGCGTCTAGCCACCCCTGTAGAATAGCGACCAGAAAACAGGGAGTGAGCAATCAATTCATCCATTAACCGCTCATTCACTGATCTCATGTCTCACCTACCATTGTCGGCTCTTGATTATTAAGCTCATCCACCACCACATCAACATCATCAGCGGGGTCGATAACATCATATTTCTGCAAACTTCTCACTAAGTCAGATTTACGCGTTGCGCCAGATTGCCATGCTGCGACGATTTCACGGATCATCGAACTATCGGCAATGTGATTAACGAGGTCTTTGTTAATCTCAAACGAAATGCCTGCAGTATCTAAACCTAAGTATTCAGCACACCATATTAGCGATTTACTGCATGCATCGGAAACATTAGAGCAACAGATGCTCAGGATAGAGGTTTGTGCGTTCTGTTCACCGACAGACTGAATAACCGTTTTAACTTTGCTATCAGCAGAAACCAATTGAGCACCGAGCGCAACCATATAATCGCGTTTACTGTCCATTGCTTCTTTTGCCAGCATGTTAGGTTGAGCCTGAGCGTAACCAAAGAAACCTTTTTCTGGCAACATAATTGGTGAGCGAGAACCAACCATAACGCCTTTCTTTTCTAGATAGTCACGCCATTCTGTTCCTAGCCCACCTAGATAAGGTTGTATTTGCCCACAGAAGAAAACAGAATCTTCATAATCAGCAGAGTTTCGATAATGCCCTAGGTTGATTTTTGCCAATCCTAGAAGTGGGGCTTCATCAATAGTGTGATCATTATTCTGTGCACCAATAAATGTAAATGGAATTTCATTCCACACACCGTTACCAGCACGCGCAGGTATATACTCAGAAGAAATTTCAAAAACGCTACTTCCACTGGGCTTGCGATAGACACGACAGACAAACTTACCTTCTTCTATCGACAATACACGGTATTGAACCTCATCCTTAAAACCAAACCCGTCCTCTTCTTCCACCGTTTCACGCAATACCACCAGCGTTAACATCGTGCGCCCATTAATACGAGCTGTACGCCAGTTAATGATGTCTTCAGCACGATATTGGAATATGTACGGGAGTTTCGAATCACTGTTGTAATCAACATACAGACCATGCCGACCGACTTCCAATACTGACTCAAGTGAAGACTGAGCCAATTGATAGATACTTGAACCCGCCCCGTCAGCATCGTCTTTTAAACACGACAGCTTTTCGACGACAGCAACTAAGGGATCTTTTTTAAATGCCATCCCTATCATGCCGTTGCGAGTATTGCCCGTTATTGGATAGAACACCGCACGGTCTTGATAATCTTTATTGCGCTTCTTTTTACGCTCACTATCTTGCTCTTCAAGCTCAGGAAGATAGCTTTTTATATCTTCACCACCTCGACAAACAGAGCGCACTAACTCCCACTGAGGAGCAGCCGTTTTATACTCCGGTCGAGTGAAATCTACATTTGTTGTACTCATCAGAAGGTTGTTCCTAGGTTAATTTCGAATGCTGGGCGCTTGGTATTTCTTCTGCTCACCGCAAAATATCTAAATCCATCAGCATCATGTGACGTGTAATCGTGAAGCGGTTTATCTTTCCAACAGCCCCGCTTGTCATCCCACTCTTTGCGATAAGCTTCTAGATGAGCAATGCCTTCACTGCATTTGTGTTCATCGAACACGCAAAGTGGCAGAATTTCACGTACTGCCTCGATACCTTCATCGACTGAAAGCTTTGGCACCACTTCAAATCGGATTGAGTAAATTTGTCCGTCTATTTCGTACCCTTCACGCGCTAATTCACGTCGTGATTTCGCATCAGAACCAAACTCACGGTTATCGATATCATGAGGGCCATTGTGACTTGCATATGTGTAGCCTTTGTCTTTTAACACTTTCATGTAGTGCCGTAGACCTTCACCACTGTTTGAGTAGTGATCAATGACATGGAACTCTTCGCCCACTTCACGGATAAACCAAATTGATGTTGAATCACCGACGCCAATATCCCAGTACGTGTGAACCGGTAAGTGTGAGTTATCAGGAAGTGTGCCAATGCGTTTATTTTCGTACAGGTAGCGGAATTGCTTAGCGTAGTAAGCGCCTTCAACCGATTGTTGGAATGCCTCAGACGGTATTGACGGGTATTCCCGTTTCATATCGTCGCCAAGCGTTTTCTCTTTGGCGTAATACCATGCTTTCTGGCGCTCGTTTAATTGAACACCATGTTTGCTGGCTATCTCATCAAAGTAATCAACTAACCGCTGGGGTAATGGCTCAACAGGGTTAATGGCATACTCTGGATTCTTCCACCATGAGAAGAAAAAGAACTTCCAGTCTAGGTTAGAGAGAGTCTTATTCTGAATTTGCGCTTTCTCAGCAGACTGGCAATAATCGAAGAAATAACCTGCTCGACCCTCCGCTGTGCTTTCAATCGTCGTAAAACAATCGCTTGATACCGCCTCAAATGCGCCAGTGACAATCTCACGGGCTTTCTCTGGATACTTAGCACATATCTTACCGAACTCAGAAACGTGCAAATAACGGAGCGTACCGCCACGAAATGACGTGCTGATATAGAGCGAGCCGCCTTTGCTAAACACCAACTCACCAGCCGCATCATTACTCGCTGGGTTAGCCGCTTTGATTTCATCGGGTAGCTTGTCATAGGCATACTTTATCTTTTCCCTAAATAGCCGCTTAGAATCGTTAAGTGTGTGGGCTATCAATGCACATTTAGCCGCCTCAAATAACGCCGCGTCTAGCTGGATAATGCAGACCTCAGTAGTGAAGCCAAGCTGACGGGCTTTAAGGATAATGTTTCGCGTGTGCATCCCTTCAAAATATTCGAGTTGCTCAGGCGTCATTTTAAATCGAACTGGCTTGCCTTCTTTATTGGTTATCCAGTAGAGGTGATTTAATCGCCAGAGCTTATCTCTCAATAATGCAAGATGTTCTGGCTTCATGATTATTCCTTAGATAAGTCGTCCATTAGTTCTGATAGCTGACTAGCTGTCTTATTCGGCTGAACATCATCAAGGCCGTATGCTTGACGCTCAAGGCCAACTAAATTTTTAAATGTTTCGCTTAATGATTTGGCTGACTTAACGCGCTCAGGCAGGGAGATGATTGAGTGATAAATTTCATTGAGTTTGTCGCGTCCGTTATCATCAGGACTAAACATTAACTCGCCAAGTTTTCTTAAGGCTGGCACATCAGCACATTCAGCAGATAGTTCATCAAATAAGTTGTTGGTTAACTCTCTAGCCCTTCGAATATCGCCTCTATGCTCCATGCGGACATTAGCGATAACCTCGGCATTAGCCTCAATAAGTTGCCGTTCTGAAATAGCCTTTTCGGTGGCAACCAGACTGGCAACCTCCCTTTTGGCAACCAAGTTTTCAGCCCTAGCTTTAACCTTTGCCTTTAGATCTCGCTCCCATCCTTCTTTCTTGGCGCGCTTACTTATCGCCTGATGGGTTATCTCGTATTGAGAGGCTATTTCCCTTATGGACATCACGCCAGCTCGGTAAGCCGACTCGATGGCCTCCCAATCTGGTCTTTTAGCCATATTCATATCCTCAATAACAAATTAAAAAACTCACCGTAGTGAGCTTTGTGATTTGCAATAAAAAACCCGCCGGAGAGGGCTATTGTTAGATAGCAACTCCTCGTCGCCTTAACTCATCAATGATTGCATCAATAGCATCATGGATTACGTCAGTATTGTAGTAAATTGACAAGCCTGATTGATAAATGGTTTCCAGTAACTTGAAGTTATGCTTAAGATTGTTGATCAGCTGATCGGTTGTTTTAGACATTAGAATTCTCCTGTGTCTTTTATAGAGCTTAATTGCTCACCTTTATTTATCCTCACAGGCCTGAAGAATGCCCAAAACACGCTATTTTGGGTCTAATTTATTTAGTATTCTATTTTTGCGCTACCGATTATCCTATTGGTCACATAAGGCTCTTTAGTGGTCATTATGCCTTTGTATGTTGAGCCATCTTTCTTAGTTGCTATTACGTGATATTTTTCAGTCATAGTTAGCTCTTCTTGTGATAGTCTTGTCGTAAGACGATATTGCATTGACATAGAGGGATCATGAGACAGTATCTTTTTGCTTTACTTATACCGTTCACTGTGTGCGCTAATGCAACAGATGAAACCCTGATATTTGAAATGGAGTGCTCTTGGATTAATTACTCCCAAGACGGCACCACCAAAAAAAGTGAGGATAGCCAGATATTTTCTGTTTATAAATCAAATGCAACACAAATCCTCAAGATAGCGCCAGCTAAAAAGAGTAGTCATATGCCATCTCCGACCTATGCTATGAAGGTAAAAGGAGCATACTCATCTCAATTCGGAGTACCTTATTACAAAGAATTCTATTGGATGAGCCACGATACAAGGCTTACATTACTTCGTGGAAATGACACAAAAGTAATAATTGAATCCATATCATCCCCAGGGATGCCTGTGATGGAAGCCACCTGCACCAAGCCTATATATACAGACGACAAAAAGTAACCATTCGCAACCATCATCACGTGTCACTACGTTACTTTGGTCACTTCTAGTCTGTTCCTAACAGTCAAGATATGATCACTCTCCTTAATGGATAAACGACTTATCTAATTGCTGATATATATATTTACTTAAGCTATACTAAGTAATTATCACTATACTTTGATTAATATCCTGTTAGTTTGCCCATGCACCCATGCTGGGCTTTTTTTTATTCCATGCATTCTTGTTTGATATAATCCTGCAACCCTTTAATCATCTGTTCTGACTCTGCAATTCGCTCTCTGAGTAACCAATAATTTCGGATAGCGGTGTCAGTAGGTCGGGCGGTGGTTGCATAAGCCAAGCTGGTGGAGGGAGTGGTTTTGACTTTGGGACACTCGGCTTTGATGTACACCCGCTCTGGATGACGCTCACTAATATCACGCAAGTGACTAATTTCATTCTTAGCATTCGCTAGCTCCTGCGTATATTGAATATCCAACTGATTTAATCGCATTATGCGTGCTTGATAGTCAGTATTAATAGACTTCTGTTCTTCGAGAGCCTCCGTTAGTTCTTTGTTTGTTTCTACTAATAGATTAATTCTGTTAGCTTGCCAATTAATCACCCAATAGCCTCCCACAATAATGCCTACCATCGCAATGACGGCATAGAGTTTTCCGTATTTCATGATTAGTACCGATGATATGAGAGTGCAATCTGACAGCGCTTTTCTAAACTCACTTGGTCTTTAGTACATGAGTTATCAATCAAGAGATAAATGCCACCAGCGACTGTAATGAGTAATGCAAGAATAAAGCCGATAATGATGATTAAAGTTTTCCATGACATAGTGCTGACTCCGCCTCTCGACGACTGACAAGCCCTCGCCAAACCTTTCCACCCGCATATACCCAACGTTTTATTTCTTCACAGGCACCCGCTCTATCACCAGCGTTTAGCTTCTTGAGTAATGTTGAGCGAGCAAATGCGGTTGTACCCACATTAAAAGCAAAGGAATATAAAGCAGCTTTGGTGTAGTCATCGAGTGATACTTTGATTAATGCATCGACTTGCTGTTGTGTCTTAATAAAATCGATTTGTAATAACGCATCACATTCTTGTTGTGTGTATCTCTTGCCTTGAATAATGTCTTTGCCTGTATGTCCATAACAAACAGTTAGAACACCCGCCACATCACGATAAGGTTCATAACGTACACCTTCAAAATGGGCTATTACTACTAACGCGATGGCTGTGGCTCCTGCTGTTGTTACCGCCGCTATTTTCTGTTTGAGAGACATTAAATATCCTTTGGCGCTTTCACCATTAATTCAGCAAGCCTTTTTAGGGTTTCAGTTGGGTTTTGTGGGTCAACATGTCGAACAAGCTCTTCAAATAATTGAGTGCGTTTTCGTTGCTCTCG